>JBIKTU010000216.1:0-4416 GCA_044347965.1 Caulobacter sp. | reverse complement strand
CTGACCAGCCGCATGCGCGGGCTGGACGGCGCGCGCTGGCGGCCGCTGGAGGCGCTGCACATCACGCTGCGCTTCTTCGGCGACGTGCGGCCACGGGTGGCCGAGGACCTCGACATCGAGCTGTCGACCATCGCAAAACCGGCGTTCGGGCTTGAGCTCGACGGCGTCGGCGCTTTCGGCGAGGGTCGGGACATCCACGCCGTCTGGGCGGGCGTGGGCAGGAGCGAGCCGCTTCACAGCCTGGCCGGCAAGTGCGAGGCCGCCGCCCGCCGCGCGGGCCTGAAGAGCGAGGGGCGGGCCTACCGCCCGCACGTGACTATGGCCTACCTGAACCGGCCCGATCCTGTCGCCGTGGCGACCTGGCTGGAGGCCAACAGCCTGCTGAAGTCGCCTCGCTTCGCGGTCGACCGCTTCGGGCTCTACTCCAGCCACCAGACCTCGGAAGGGTCGCGGTATGTGCTGGAGGCCGAGTACCGGCTTTAGGGCGCAGGGGACACGCACCGAAGACGGACCATGTCCCCGGTCACAGCCGCCCGGCGAACTCCAGTTCCACAGGGCCGGTCATGATCACGTGGCCGTCGCTCTCGCGCCAGTCGATGGTCAGCTCGCCGCCGTCCAGTTCGAGCGTCGCCTTGCGGTCGGTGAGGCCCCGACGGGCGCAGGCGACCAGGGCGGCGCAGGCGCCGGTGCCGCAGGCCCTGGTCAGGCCTGCGCCGCGCTCCCAGACCCGCAGGCGGATGCGGTCGCGGGCCTTGACGAAGGCGAAGCCGACGTTGACGCCTTCGGGGAACAGGGGGTGATGCTCGATCAGGCTGCCCGAGCCGCGAACCAGGGCATCATCCGGCTCGCGGTCGACGAAGAAGACGACGTGCGGATTGCCCATGCTGACGGCGCCCGGCGTATGCAGGTGCGGCGCGTCGATGGGCCCGACCTGCAGTTCGATGCCGCGGGTGTCCATCTCCTCGGCCAGGGGGATCTGGTCCCAGGCCAGGCGCGGCGCGCCCATGTCGACGGTGACGATGTGATCGCCGGCGCGCTGGCCGCTGAGCGGGCCGCCGTCGGTGTCGAAGGTGACCGCGTCCGTTCCGGCGGCCTCCATCAGCAGCCAGGCCACCGCCCGCGTGCCGTTGCCGCAGGCCCCGACCTCCTCGCCGGTGGAATTCCAGAACCGGACATAGGCCGCCGTGTTCGCCGACCGCGAGGGTTCTATGGAAATAAGCTGGTCATGCGGATAGCGCGCGGCGATAGCCCGCACCTCGTCCGGGGACGGGTCGAAGGGCTGGTCACGCGCCTCGACAACGACAAATTCGTTCCCGAGACCGTTCATCTTGAGGAACGGACGGCTCATAGAGGCCATATAGGACATGTTGCGGCTCAAGTCAGAGGCCCGCGGCAGGGAACCGCTTGATGACCAGCGACGGCGAACGCGAGGCGAAGACCGGTCTGCGGCGAGTGCGCGCCGTGCTGCGCAGTCTCTATCATGGCTCGTCGCCAACCGCCGTCCGCTTCCGGCTCGGCGTCATCGTGGTCGACCTGGCCATCATCGCCTTCTTCATCGCCGCGCCGCTGATGAGGGATGAGGGGCACATCTTCTACCTGATCGACTATGCGATCGCGGCGCTGATGATCGCCGATCTCAGCGCGCGGGGGCTGGCGTCCCCCGGCCTGAAGTCCTTCCTCAAGCGACCGATAGCCTGGGTCGACCTGTTCATCCTGGCGACCCTGCTCTTTCCCGCCTGGCTGGCCAATCTGGGATTCCTGCGCGTGCTGCGGCTTTGGACCCTGGTCGAGAGCGAGTTCTTCTGGCGCACGGTCGGGCGGCGATTTGACGACACCCGCTACGAGGAGCTGACCAAGGCGATCGTCAGGCTGGTGACCTTCGTCTTCGTCATCACAGGCTTTGTCTATTCCAGCTTCATGGGCCGGGACGTAGGCATCGAGGGCTGGATCGACGCCCTCTACTTCACGGTGACCAGCCTCACGACCACCGGCTATGGCGACATCACCCTGCCCGGCGCCTGGGGCCGCCTGCTGTCGATCTTCGTGATGCTCGTCGGGGTGTCGCTGTTCATCCGGCTGATGCAGTTGCTGGTGCGGCCCCACAAGGTCAACTTTCCCTGTCCGGATTGCGGACTGTCCCGTCACGACCCCGACGCGGTCCACTGCAAGGCTTGCGGCAAGATCCTGAACATCCCGAACGAGGAATAGGCGCCCCGGCCTTGCTGTGGCTGCCGCGCCGCCTATGCTCGACCCATAATTCGCGTTCTTCGGGTCTGTTCTCATGAAATTGTCCGCCCTGGCCGCAATGGCCGTGCTCGCCGCCACCCCGGTTCTGGCCGCGACCACCCCCTTCGAATGGCTGGAATCGGTAGACGGCGGCAGGGCGATGGACTGGGTCCGGGCCGAGAACGCCAAGGTTCTGCCGACCCTGACCGGCGACGCGCGGTATCCCGGGCTCGAGGGCGAGGCGCTGAAGATCCTGTCGGCCAAGGATCGTATCCCGATGCCGACCTTCCACGGCGCCGACGTCTTCAACTTCTGGCAGGACGCGACCAACGTGCGCGGCCTCTGGCGGCGCACGACCCTCGACAGCTATCGCACGGACGCTCCGGCCTGGAAGACGGTGCTCGACGTCGACGCCCTGGCGAAGGCCGAGAACGCCAACTGGATCTGGAAAGGCGCCGACTGCCGGCCGGTCACCCACGACCGGTGTCTGGTACGCCTCAGCAACGGCGGCAAGGACGCTGTGGAGATCCGCGAGTTCGACCTGAAGACCAGGACCTTCGTCGAGGGCGGGTTCCGGCTGCCGGAGAGCAAGCAGACGGTGGAGTGGCTGGACGCCGACACCCTGATCCTGACGCGCGACTGGGGGCCAGGAACGACGACGGAGTCCGGCTACGGCTTCGTGGTGAAGACGCTGAAGCGCGGCCAGCCGCTGGCGGCGGCGGTCGAGGTCTATCGCGGCGGAGTCAAGGACGTCAGCGTCACCCCGGCCGTCTACCGCGACAGCCAGGGCCGGCGCGTTGTCGTCCTGCAGCGGGGCGTCGACTTCTTCCACACCGAATACGCGATCCTCACCGACCGGGGCGTGGTCAAGACGCAGCTTCCGCAGCGCTCGACCATCCAGGGCTTTGTCGGCGGCGATCTGATCGTGACGCTCGAGGAGTCCTGGGCCTTCCAGCGCTTCGCCGACGACCGGGAGCCGCGGGTCTTCCCGGCCGGGACCTTGCTCGCGATCACGGTGGACAAGGCCCTCGGCAAGCACCTCGCCGACCCGAAGGACGTGGTTGTCATCAGCAACAACTGCGACCCCTGCACGCTCCTCGTCCCGACAGAACGCCAGTCGATCGACCAGGTGGCGGTCACCGAAGGCCGCGTCGCCGCCGTCGTCTACGACAATGTCCGCGGGCGTCTGATGAGCTTCGAGGATCGCGGTGAATTCGGCTGGCGGGCCGAGACCATGGAGGGGCTCGACAACGCGGCGGTCGCCATCGTCGCCGCCGCCGACTCCGGCGACGGCCTGTTCTTCACCGAAGAGGGCTTCACCACCCCGACCCGCCTGCGCTACGCGCCGCTGAAGTACGCCAAGGCGAGCGTGGTGAAGACCCTGCCCGCCCGGTTCGACGCCTCGACCCATGTCGTCGAACAGAAGGAGGCCGTCTCGAAGGACGGTACGAAGATCCCCTACTTCATCGTCCACCCGAAGGGCCACAGGCACGACGGGCAGGACCCGACCCTGCTGCACGCCTACGGCGGTTTCCAGATCAGCAAGACGCCGCTCTACGACCCTGTCATCGGCAAGCTCTGGCTCGAGCGGGGCGGCACCTACGTCGTGGCCAACATCCGCGGCGGCGGCGAGTTTGGTCCGGCCTGGCACCAGGCGGCCCTGAAGGGCAATCGCCAGCGGGCCTATGACGACTACTACGCCGTCGCCGAAGACCTGATCCGACGCGGGATCACCAGCCCGCGCCGTCTGGGCGCCTATGGCCGGTCCAACGGCGGCCTGTTGATGGGCGTGGCGATGACCCAGCGACCGGACCTGTGGAACGCCGTGGTCGTCGAGAGCCCGCTTCTGGACATGATGCGCTACCACCTGCTACCGGCCGGGGCGTCCTGGATCGGCGAGTACGGCGACCCGACGAAGCCGGACGAAGCGGCCTGGATCGCGGCGTACAGCCCCTTTCAGGCCATCCGGCCCGCGGTGAAGTATCCGCTGGCCTACATCACCACCTCGACAAAGGATGACCGCGTTCACCCCGGCCACGCCCGCAAGTTCGCGGCGCGGCTGGGCGAGGTCGGCGCACCCTACCTCTATTTCGAGAACACCGACGGCGGCCACGCCAATGCGGCCGACCCGGCCGCCAACGCCCGGCGCTGGGCCATGCACTACACCTACCTTTCACGTCAGCTGATGGA
>JBIKTU010000103.1:0-6565 GCA_044347965.1 Caulobacter sp. | reverse complement strand
CCGTGTCGGACGCGATGCAGGACGCCTTCATCGCCTTCGCCCGCCACGGACAGCCCGATCACCCGGGGATCCCGACCTGGGCGCCCTACGACCTGCCCGGACGCCGGACGATGATCTTCGACAAAGGCCCGCGTCTTGCCGATGACCCGCGCGGCCGGGAACGCGAGCTGTTCGCCCGCGTCCCCTACATCCAGCCCGGGACCTGACGCGCTACAGGGCCCGGTAGGTCAGGTCGCGGAAGCGGGCCTCGCCGGTTCCGGCGGCGTAGATCGCCGGCCTCAGGCTGAGGAAGTCACCGGCGACATTGTGGTGATAACCACTGACCTCCATCTGGACGTCGAACTTTCGCCAGCCCTTGCCGTCCACGTTCCAGTGGAAGGTGACGACATGGCGGTCATTGGTCACCGCCAGCCGGACGCGCCGGCCCATCTCGACCGGCTTGCGCACAGACCTCTCCAGCCCGTAGCGGTGCATGACCAGCCCGGTCGCGTTCAGCGCCAGGCCGCAATAGAGCCGGCGGCTGTAGAAGAGCAGCAATCCGGCCTGGGCTCCCTCGTCGATCTCGAGATCGACCTCGACACGATAGGCCTTGTCGCCCGCCAGAAAGGTCAGGGGCGAACTGTCGGCCGGCGTCCTGCCCCTCGCTTTCAGGACCAGGACGCCGTCCTGCCGACGAGCGCGGGCGAGCTCACCGGCCTCAGGAGCATAGAATCCCCACTGCGTGCCCATCCGGTCGCTGGAGAAGTCGTCCGACAGACGCGCGCCGTGGACGACGGCCGACCCGCCGCGCGGTTTTGGCAGCGGCCTTGAAAGATCCCCGCCCAGGGCGCGGAACCAGCCGTCGTCGGTCCATTCGACCGGATCGAGCAGGGTCTGGCGGCCCAGGGTCCAGAAGCCCTTCTCATAGCCGTGGTAGACCATCCACCAGTCGCCGGCCGGCCCCTCGACTAGGGTGGCATGGCCGCGCGACCACCAGGCCTCGTCCGCTGAAGCGGTGCGCACAAGGGGGTTGGCCGGACAGTTCTCCCACGGACCGTGGATCGACCGCGCCCTCGCCGCGATGACCATGTGGCCGGTGGGGGGTCCGGCCGTGCCGCCCACGGCGGTGATCATGTAGAACCAGCCGTCCTTGCGCAGGATCTTGGGGCCCTCCGGCGAGAAGGACTCCACCACCCAGTCCTCCGGGTAGCGCCAGGGGTCATAGACGTGTTCGACCGGGCCATCGGTGGCCAGGCCGTCGTCGGTCAACCGCACCCGGTCGCCGCCGCTGAGGAAGAGGTAGCGTTTGCCGTCCTCGCCAACCGCGTGGCCCGGGTCGATGTGGGCCGGCAGGTTCAGGTCGACCGGCTCGCTCCAGGGCCCTTCTATCCGCTCGGCCTGGATGACCCAGATCGAGCGAGCCCCGGCCCGGCGCGCCGGAATGTAGAGGTAGAAGCGTCCGTCATGCCGGACCAGCTCCGGCGCCCAGACCGAGCCGATCGGGGTTCTCAGCGCCGGGCCGACAGGGGTCCAGTTCACCAGGTCCCGCGAGCGCCAGATGACCAGCCCCGGATAGGCGTCGAAGGACGAGAAGGTCATGTAGTAGTCCGGACCGACCTTGAGGATGGTCGGGTCCGGATGGTCTCCGGCCAGGATCGGGTTCAGAAAGGTCCCGTCGCCCAGGTCGGCCTGGCGTTGCCCCTCAAAGGTCCTGCTCGCTTCCGGAACGGGCGCGGCCAGCGCCGAGGCCGCCGGCGCGACAATCAGCCCGCCAAGGGCGGCGCGCCGCGAGAGCGGACCCATGTTCAGGTCCCCCGCGCCTTGGCCCCGGCGTCAAGCAGCTCCGGCCGCCTGGGCGACATGTCATCGAGGTTCCAGTCCGCCTCCACGAAGGGACGGCTGGTCGGCTTCTGGACCGGATAGCCGTGCAGATCGTTCTCGGAGTCGATGATCTTCCCACGGCCCTCGGCCACGTCGGAGATCAGTTGCACGTCGAGCGCGTCGCGGTCCCAGGGACGGGCCCCGGCGCTGGACAGGACCCAGCCCTGCACCTGGTTCGACGGCAGGGCCGTCAGGCCGGTCGGCCAGAACGGCGGCTTCCTCAGCATGATCATCTTCGCCGGCGTCGTCGTGTAGCGGCCGAACATCGGCAGCGGCGCGCCCCACCGGTCGACGGCCAGGTTGTCGCGGCCATACCACTCCAGGTCGCCGTCGCCGCCAAGCATCATGAAGGGCAGGCCCTCGGGGGTGTCCAGACCGCCGCGCAGCACATTGCCGACGGCGACGATGCGGCCGACCTGCCAGGCTTCCTTGCCCCACTCCTGGGCCATCAGGTTGTAGTGAACCGCCCGCTGGCCCGGGTTGAAGATCAGGTTGTTGACCATCACCCCCCAGACGCCGCCCTTGAACATCGGATTGCGCTCGTAGTTGTGGGCGTAGAGGTTCCCCCAGATCAGAATGCCGGTGACGTTGTCGTGGACCAGCGTTCCCTTCGAGTGCTCGATCTTGGCGTGGGTCGAGTAGCGCAGGCTCTCGGCGATGATGTTCTGCGAGAAGGTGATGTTTCGCGAGGTGCCGGCCCGCCATTCCTCCGGCGTCTTGCCGACGAACCGCGGGCCCGAGGCCGACAGGTTCTCGTCGGCGCCCCAGGTCAGGGTGCAGTGGTCGACGATGATGTTGTAGCTGATCCCCTGGGTGGAGATGCTGTCGAAGTCCTTGCCCGACTTCTTCGGAAAGCCCGCCTCGCCGGAGCGCACGCGGATATGACGCACCACCACGTCATGGGTGGCGATGTCGATGCCGCCCTTGATGAAGGTCACGCCCGGCGACGGCGCCGTCTGGCCGGCGATGGTCAGGAACGGCTCGCGGATGGTGAGGGTCTTGCCCTCCAGATCGATGACGCCGCCCACCTCGAAGACGATGATGCGGGGGCCCTTGCTCTCCACGGCCTCGCGGAAGGAGCCGGGCCCTTCGGCGGCCAGGGTGGTCACGCGGATGATCTTGCCGCCGCGCCCGCCCGGCGTCGCGGCGGCCCAGCCCTGGGCCCCCGGAAAGGCCAGCGGCGCGGGGGCGGCGGGCGGCGATTCGGTCCTGCCCAGCGGCCAGGCCGCGAGGGCCGAACCGGCGGCGAAAAAGCAGAGGGCGATGCCCGCCAAGGCTGATCTGGCCACGTGTTTCACTCCCGGAATGACGTTCGATCGCGGTTCATTCGCCGCGCGCCGTTGAAAATGACACCGGTTTCCTCTAGACACAATCGAGACCCTGAAACTGGGGCCAATGCTTTGGGGAGGACAAGGGGTGTGACCGCGAAAGCGAAAGCTTTGATCGATCGCGACGCGACCGTCGCCGCACGCGCCGGCGTCGCGCGCAGCTTCGTCGAGGCGCGGCTGGGCGCCCGCGCCCTGCCCGCCTACCCGGGCGAGGTCCCCGCAAGCCTGGCCGAGGCCTATGCCATCCAGGAGCTGGCGATCGGGCTCTACCCTGACGCCATCGTCGGCTGGAAGGTCGGTCGCATCCCCCTGCCCCTGCAGGCGCAGCTCGGTGACGAACGCCTGGCCGGGCCCACCTTCCGGCGTTTCCTGCGGACCGCGACGACCGGAGAGACCGTGGCGCTCGCGGCCATTCCCGGCGGATTCGCCGCGGTCGAGGCCGAGTTCATCTATCGGCTCGGCGTCGACGCCCCGGACGGCAAGACCGACTGGACCGTCGCCGAGGCGCTGGACATCGTCGCCGCCCTGCATGTCGGGGTCGAGTTCGCCGGCAGCCCGCTCAAGACCATCAACGACCTGGGCTCCACCGTTGTGGCGTCCGACTTCGGCAACAACGCCGCCCTCGTCGTCGGCCCGGAGATCGCCGGCTGGCGGGAGCGGGCCGATGAGGCCCTGCCCTGCGAGACCTGGATCGACGGCGTCCTGGTCGGCGCCGGTACGGCGGCCTCGGTGCTGGGCGGCCCCGCCCCGGCCCTGGCCTTCCTGCTCGGTCACTGCGCGGCGCGCGGCCGTCCGTTGAAGGCCGGCATGTACATCACCACCGGGGCGGCCACCGGCATCCATGACATTCACGCGGGCCAGTCCGCCCGCATCAGTTTCGGCGAACACGGCGAGATCTTCTGCACCGCGGAAGCCGCAAGACCGACCGCCGTCTAGGGAGCGACACATGACCACCGACACCCAGTTTCCGCCCGGAGTTCGCGTAGGCAACACCCGCTGGGTGGTGGTCACGCTGCTGTTCTTCGCGATGGTGATCAACTACGTGGATCGCCAGACGATCGGCATCCTCAAGCCGACCCTGAGCAAGGAGTTCGGCTGGAACGAGAGCGACTACGCCAACCTGGTCTTCTGGTTCCAGGCCTCCTACGCGGTCTCCTACCTGGTGTTCGGCCGGGTCATGGACCGGCTCGGCGCCCGCTGGGGCTTCGGTCTGGCCTTCGCCATCTGGCAGATCGCCCATATCGCCCATGCCGGCGCGCGCGGGCTGAACGACTTCATCTTCGCCCGGGTCGCCCTGGGCATCGGCGAGGGCGGCGGCTTCCCGGGCGGCATCAAGGCGGTGACCGAATGGTTCCCCAAGAAGGAACGCGCCTTCGCCACCGGCATCTTCAACGCCGGCACCAACATCGGCGCCATCGTCACCCCGCTGGTCATCCCCGCGATCACCATCGCCTGGGGCTGGGAAATGGCCTTCATCATCACCGGCGTGGCGGGCCTGATCTGGCTGCCGATCTGGCTGATCGTCTATCGCCGTCCGCGGGAGCACAAGAAGGTCTCCGCCGCCGAGCTGGCCTACATCGAGCAGGATCCCGCCGACCCGGTCGAGAAGGTCGCCTGGAGCAAGCTGCTGACGAAGCGCGAGACCTGGGCCTACGCCCTGGGCAAGTTCCTGATCGACCCGATCTGGTGGATGTTCCTGTTCTGGCTGCCGGACTTCCTGGGCAAGCGTTACGGCCTTGACCTGAAGACCTTCGGCCCGCCGCTGGTGGCCATCTACCTGCTGTCGGACGTCGGCAGCGTCGGCGGCGGCTGGCTGTCCTCTGCGATGATGAAGCGCGGCTTCAGCCTCAACCGGGCGCGCAAGACCGCGATGCTGATCTGCGCCCTCTGCGCGGTTCCGGTCGCCTTCGCCGCCTTCGCCGACAACCTGTGGGTCGCGGTGGCGATCATCGGTCTGGCCACGGCCGCCCACCAGGGCTTCAGCGCCAACCTCTACACCCTGCCGGGCGACGTCTTCCCGAGGTCGGCGGTCGGCTCGGTCGTCGGCATCGGCGGCATGGTCGGGGCCATCGGCGGCATGGCCATGGCCAAGTACGCCGGCTGGGTGCTGGACACCATCGGCACCTACACCCCGATCTTCATCATCGCCGCCAGCGCCTATCTGCTGGCCCTGGGCGTGGTGCACCTGCTGTCGCCGAAGATGGAGCCGGTGAAGCTGTAGCGGACATCGGAGCCTCAACGATGCGGCCGGCGTGGGGAGACCCGCGCCGGCCGTTTTCGGTTGGAGTTGCGGCCGGCCGCGCTCATGCGAGGCAGAATTCCTGCACGGGCGTCAATGACATCTGGCGCCTTGGTCCGGCGCGGTCGGGGCTTATAGACAGTGTCCCCTCGTTACCGGAGCCGCCCCATGTCCGACCGTTCCCTGCATCCCGAGACCCTGGCCCTGCACGCGGGCTGGCGGGCCGATCCGGCGACCGGATCGGTGGCGCCGCCGATCTACCAGACCACCTCCTACCAGTTCCGCGACACCGAGCACGCCGCCAACCTGTTCGCGCTGAAGGAGCTGGGCAACATCTACACCCGGCTGGGCAACCCCACGACCGACATCCTCGAGCAGCGTCTGGCGGCGCTGGAGGGCGGGGCGGCGGCGCTGGCGGTGTCTTCCGGCCAGGCGGCCTCGGCCTTCGCCATCCAGAACCTGGCCCAGGCCGGCGACAACATCGTCAGCTCGACCGACCTCTACGGCGGCACCTGGAACCTGTTCGCCAACACCCTGAAGGGCTTCGGCATCGAGGTGCGGTTCGTTGATCCGACCGACCCGCAGGCCTTCGCCCGGGCCACCGACGCCCGCACCCGCGCCTACTACGCCGAAACCCTGCCCAACCCGAAGCTGGCGGTGTTCCCCATCGCCGAGGTCGCCGCCATCGGCCGGCCGCTGGGCATTCCGCTGATCGTCGACAACACCGCCGCCCCGCTGCTGGCCCGGCCGTTCGACCACGGCGCGGCCATCGTGGTCTATTCGACCACCAAGTACATCGGCGGCCACGGCACCTCGATCGGCGGGGCCCTTATCGAGGGCGGGACCTTCGACTGGGGCGCGGTTCCGGAGCGCCAGCCGCTCTTCAACACCCCCGACCCCAGCTATCACGGCGCGGTCTGGGCCGAGGCGGCCAGGCCGCTGGGCCCGATCGCCTTCATCCTGCGCGCCCGCACCATCCTGCTGCGCGACCTCGGCTCGGCGCTGTCGCCGTTCAACGCCTTCCAGATCCTGCAGGGCGTCGAGACCCTGCCGCTGCGGATCGCGCGCCACTCCGAAAACGCCAAGGCGGTGGTCGATTTCCTCAAAGGCCGCGCCGGCGTGACCCAGGTCATCCACC
>JBIKTU010000102.1:0-6600 GCA_044347965.1 Caulobacter sp. | reverse complement strand
ATCACCGACATCGCGGCGGTGGCTGCGATCGCCCACGCGGCGGGTGCGAAGGTCGTGGTCGACAACGTCTTCGCCACGCCGATCTTCCAGAAGCCGCTGACCCTGGGCGCCGACATCGTCGTCTATTCGGCGACCAAGCATATCGACGGCCAGGGCCGGGTGCTGGGCGGGGCCATCCTCGGCGGGCGCGACCTCCTGGAAGAGGCGTACCGCGACATCATCCGCCACACCGGGCCGGCGATCTCGCCGTTCAACGCCTGGATCCTGCTGAAGGGGCTGGAGACGCTGGACCTGCGGGTGCGCCGCCAGACGCAGACCGCCGCCGTGCTCGCCGACCTGATCGGCGACCATGGCAAGGTGCTCAGCGTGCGCTATCCCGGCCGGGCGGACCATCCGCAGGCACAGGTCGCCCGGGCCCAGATGAGCGGGTTCTCCAACCTGCTGGCCTTCGACCTCGGCTCGCGGGAGGCCGCCTGGCGGTTCCTCGACGCGCTGGAGATCGTCGACATCTCCAACAACCTGGGCGACGCCAAGTCTATGGCCACCCATCCCTCCACCACCACCCACCGGGCCATGCCCGAGGAGAAGCGGCTGGAGATCGGCCTGACCGAGGGCTTCGTGCGGATGTCGGTCGGCCTCGAGGATGTCCTGGACCTGTCGCGCGACATCAGCCGGGCGCTGGACGCCGTCTGATGAGCCGCATCCGCCGCCGTGGCACGCCGGACAACCCGGTCTACGAAGCCCGCACGAAAGACGTCGTGGTGCGGGTCGCCCCGGCCTACATGGCCGAACAGTCGCGGCCCGAGGAAGGCCAGTGGCTGTGGTCCTATGTGGTGGAAATCGAGAACCACGGGACGCAGACGGTGACCCTGATGTCGCGCCACTGGATCATCACCGACGCCCGCAACCGGGTCGAGGAGGTCAAGGGTCCCGGGGTGGTCGGCGAGCAGCCGGTGCTGGGGCCGCGCGAGGCGTTCCGCTACAACTCCGGCTGCCCGCTGACGACGCCGTCGGGCAGCATGCGCGGGACCTACCAGATGGTCACGGCGGCGGGCGAGGCCTTCGACGTCGAGATCCCGGCCTTCTCCCTTCACCTGCCCGGCGCCCTGCGGCGGGTCAACTGACGGCGCGATAAAGCGGCGGGAAGGCAACGCTTCCCGAGCCTACCCGTGTCATGCGCATTTTTACGACCAGTTATCCAAGATCGTATGGCCGAGTACTCAACGATCAATGATCTGAGTAAATCCGAAACCGGGCAGCGCGGAGCCCATTTTACTCTTTTTGGGTAATGCGGTCGACTTGGCGAGGCAATGTGGTTAAGCTTTCAGCAACTTCAGACACTGATTATACAATCTGTACCGGATAGGAAGAAGACTGTGACCGCGCCGATCCGACTGGGCAGCCCACCAGCCCCCACCACGCCGCGAGGCAAACGCGGCCGAGGAAGGACATGAGGGCGCACCACGACCGAAGCCTTGTTAACTTGCAGAAGTCCGGGTCGACCGCCCGTGTTCTGAACCTGCTTGACGTTCACAGGCGCCAGGCGGGGAACCCCGCCCTTAGCGACCGACCAATGTTTGAGAGCAGCGAGCTCAACAAGTCGATCATCCTGAAGCACCGACTGCGCCCGCACGAGCGGGAACTGTTCACTACGTCACGGAGCACCGCCACGAAGGTTATTCTGCCGCTGGACAGAACCGACCTTAGGGCCGGCGGCCGATCTTTCTTCATCGGCGAGGAGCGCATCGAACACATTCTGGAGACGCACTTTTCGAACAATGCACGCCTGACCTCACAAGATCTCACTCTTCTCGATATACTTGACGAAATTCCATCAATGGACCCGTTCCTGCTGCGTGAGACCTTGGCCCGGAACGGCCACTTGCCCGCACTGGAATACTTCAACATTAGCGAAGCCGACCTGGTCCGCATGCGCACGTTCGTCGAGTCGGAGATGTCCGGCCTGATAAATCTGGTAGCGAGCAATGATGGTCGCGGCGCGGGCGATTTTTCCCAGAAGCTCCTGTCAGAGACACCGGACGCGTCCTTTGAGCCGCTAAGGGAAGCGCTGAAAATGGACGCAGGGCAATATCGTGACGGCATCTTCGCGTGGCGAGGCATGCTATACTATAAATGGATTTCCTCGACGACACTTCGCGAGAGCTCGAAGACATGCATCGAGATAAGCAATTTTGTAGCGGCTCCGCCCCGGACTAAAGAGGCAACAAGATTTATCTGCGACACCAAAAATAAGATAAGCACAGAGATAAGTCGCTCATTCGGCTATGTTATTAAGACGCTTGGCGAATACGACACGTCTTACAACAGATTCCTCACAGAAGAGCGTCCGTCCGAGTTCAGGGATTTCCTTTTGAATGCGCCGGAGATATTCGTCAGTCTTGGCGAAGTGATCGGCTCCTTACAGCATATAAACAGTTTCTGGGCGTTTCGAATGGGCACGCCCCACCGTGGCCGAATAACGGAAATCGACTTCGTGGACATACTGACCGATTTCCAGTCGGGCCTGGCCTTCGAGCCGGAGATCATGACGCGCGCGCCGACCGCGAGTGTACGGGCTGGAGGCTGAGGCCTTACGCGCGATTAAGCAGCGGGAAAGCTATGCCAACTATACAGATTCCCTGATTCGAAGCGCTGAGCGCCGGCGCAGCCTCCCGCACGGATTGTTGATGATCGCATGACTCCTTCTCCTGACGCCGACGAAGAAAAGTACCTGCTGGCGCAGTCGATCGATCATTTCCTGGCCAGCGCAGCGCTGATGGCCCGGGCGTTCGACAACGACCACACGACCATGATCGTGTTCATGACGATCCTGCGGGCGTCAGCCAGTCATCTGAACAGGGACCGCGGCGTCAGCCCAAAGGCGGTCTCCGGCGTGTTTCCCGATACCTTACGGCGTCCGGTGTCTATCATGGCGATATCGGACCTGACCCGATTCCCCTACGAAACCACCCGTCGGCACGTGCTCAAGCTCGTCGAGAGCGGCTTTTGCGCCCGGCTCGGCTCGCGCGAGTTCATCGTTCCCGAGGACGTGTTGAGAGGCCCGGCGTTCGGCCTCATGGCGAAGGAGAATCGCGCCCTGGTGGTCGACTTCGTGGAGCATATTCACGGCCAGCTCGAGGCCCTCGACGGCCTGCCGGGATCCGGCCGCGCGCCGGAAGACCCCATCTGAACCGTTCGAAGCCGGACAGGAACCTGGCCAACCTCGAGCGGTCCGGATCGACCGCCCTGGTCCCGAACCTGCTCTCCGTCCACTTACGGCTTCCGAGTCACGCAGCGCTCACCGTCCGGCGGCTGTTCCAGAACTCGACTCTCAACCATGCGATCATCCTGAAGCGCAGGCTGAGGCCGCACGAACGGGAATTGTGCGACAAGAGCCGGACGACGGCGACAAAGGTCATCCTGCCGCTCGTTAAGACCGACCTCCGCGCCGGCGGCCAGTCCTTCTTCATCGGCGAAGAGCGCAGCGCTCACATTCTCGAGACGTTCTTTTCCGACAATCCGGGCCTCGTTCGCGAGGATCTGGCGATCCTCGAAATCCTCGACGACATCCCCTCCATGGACCCCTTCCTGCTGCGCGAAATGCTCGCCAGGAACGGCTACCTGCTGGCCCTGGAGTACTTCAACAGCAGTGAAGCCGACCTCGCCCGCATGAGCGCCTTCGTGGCGTCGGAGATGACGAGCCTGACCAATCTGGTCTCGTCCAGCGACTGCCGGGGCGCCAACGAGTTCACACAGAAGCTGCTGGCGGAAACCCCGGACGCCGCATTCGCGCCGCTACGCGATGCGCTCAGAATGGACGCTGAGCAGTATCGGGGCGGCATCTTCGCCTGGCGCGGACTGTTATACTAGAAATGGATCGCAAACTCCACACTCCGCGAGACCTCGAAGACCTGCTCGGACATCACACAATTCGTTCCGCTCCCCCGCGTAAATTCCAGACTACAGAGTATATCGAGGGTGCACGCCGGGCCATCATCCTCTCTGTCCGCGAGGCGGTGCGGTTTGTTCTACGCTTTTTTTGAAAACTACAACCGGTCCTACAATCTGTTTCTGGCCGAAGTGCGCCCGTCTGAGTTCCGCGACTTCCTCCTGCACGCCCCGGCCACCTTTGTCCGGCTCGGCGAGTTGATCGGCTCCCTGCAGCACATCAACAGCTTCTGGGCCTTCCGGATGGGCGCCCTGGGTCGTGGCAGGGCCACGGAGGCCGATTTCGCCGACATGCTCGCCGACTTTCTGTCGAGCCTGGCCGTCGAACAGGAAGAAGCGACCACGTCGCCGGGCTTCCTCTAGCACACGCCGATCCTTCGCCGGCGGTTGCCAGCCGCGCCGCACGAGCACATTCTTCCGTCAGGGATCGCCCGCAGAGGCGACCGGGAGGAACCCTCATGGACGCAACGCTCGGCCTGCCGGCTATCCGCACGATCGGTCTTTCGGCCCCCTTCATCTGGCTGGCCGAGGGCTGGCGGGACCTGATGAAGGCGCCCGGACCGCTGTTGGTCTATGGCCTCGCTGTCGCGGCGGCGAGCTTCGCGCTCTGCTACGGCGTCTACGCCACCAATGGCGCGTTCTGGGTGCTGGCCCTGACCGCCGGGTTCGTCATCATCGCGCCGATCCTGGCCATGGGACCCTACGAGGCCGGCCGACGGCTGGACCTGGGCGAGCGGCCGACGCTGGGGCAGATCCTGTTTGTCCGCTCCGCCTTCCGGCAGGACATCGCCTATCTCAGCCTGCTGCTCGTGCTGATCTACTTCCTGTGGGGCCGGGTTGCGCAGATCGTCTACGGCCTGTCGACCTTCAGCGTGCATCGCGACGTCGAGTCCCTGGTGGCCTTCGCCATCGGCTCAAGCGAGGGTCACGGCATGCTGCTGATCGGAGCCCTGACCGGCGGCGCCCTCGCCTTCGTGACCTACGCCCTGGTCGTGGTTTCGGCCCCGATGCTGCTGAACCCGCACGCCAACGTCTTCGCCGCAGTGGCGACCAGCGTGCGGACCGTGAACGCCAATTTCTTCCCGCTGCTGCTCTGGGCGGTGATCATCACCACCCTGCTGCTTATGTCGGCGGCGACGGGGTTCCTCGCGCTGATCGTGGTCTTCCCCTGGCTCGGCCTCGCCAGCTGGCGGGCCTACAAGGCTGTGGTCGACGATCAGGGACAGGCGACCGGTCAGACCGCCGGCGGCGTCATCGCGTAGACGCGGGAGCAGTACTCGCAGGTGACGCGGATCTTGCCGTCTGGCTCGACCATCTCGGCCTGCTCTTCCGCGCTGAAGCTGCCGATCACCGAGACGATCCGCTCCTCGGTGCAGCGGCAGAAAGCTTGCAGCGGCCGGGGTTCGAATACCCGCACGCCGTCCTCGTTGAACAACCGCCAAAGCAGGGTGTCGGCCGGCAGGGTCGGGTCGATGAGTTCGTCCTCGCGGGTGGTGTCGAACAGGATCTGCGCCCGGGTCCAGGCGTCCTCGGTCGAGCCGCGCGCCTCGTCGGCGGCGATGTTCTGGATCAGCAGCCCCCCCGCGCGCCATAGCGCGCCCTCCCCGGTGTCGACCTGGCCGACCGCAAGCCGGATGCGGGTCGGGGTCTGTTCGGACTGGGCGAAATACTCCTCCGCGCAGAGGGCCAGGGTGTCGCCCTCGATCGAGGTCACGCCCTGGTAGCGGTCCATGTCCGCTCCCTGGTCGATGGTCATGATGAAGACGCCCTTCCCCAGCAGGGTTCGCGCGCCCGGCCTTGCGGTCCCGGCCATCACCGCCGCCAGCCGCTCGGCGTCGAAGCGGCAGTAGCCGCGCATCGAGCCGTCGGTGTCGTAGTCGACGACGACGTAGGCCACAGGCCCGTCGCCCTGGGCCTGGACGATCAGCCGGCCATCGAACTTCAGGCTGGAGCCGACCAGGGCCGCCAGGGCGCAGGCCTCGCCCAGCAGGTTGGCCACCGGCAGCGGATAGTCGTGACGGGTCAGGATCTCGTGGACGGACGCGCCAAGGCGCACGATGCGGCCGCGCACGGGCCAGCCCTCGATCTGGAAGGCGGCGACGAGATCGTCGGCGGGAAGGTTCAGGGTCTCGGTCATGGGGCGGCCATATAGGGGTTCATGCGTCCGGTTGCGAGCGGCGCGCGTTCGGGGCATGGAAACCGGCCCCGACACTCCGGATCGTTTCCCTGCATGAAGTCCCCCGTTCGTGGCCTCGTCGCCGCCCTCGCCCTGCTTTGCGGCCTGCACGCTACGGCCATCGCCGCGCCGTCCGTCGCGCCGATCCTGATGACGACCGACTCGGTCGACGACCGGACCTGGGCGCAGCCCCGCATCGCCCGCGTGACCCATGTCGACCTGGACCTGGTCGCTGACTTCGAAGCCAAGGCCGTCAGCGGGACCGCCGCCCTCGACGTGCTGGCCGCCCCGGGCGCCGCCGAGATCGTCCTCGACGCCTGGGACCTGACCATACTGTCCGTTACGGATTCCAGGGGCGGCAAGCTGCCCTGGACCCTGGGCGCCGCCGATGGCGACAAGGGCGCGCCGCTGACCGTGCAGCTGAACGGCGAACGCCGGATCATCGTCAGCTATCGCAGCGGCTCGGCCGACGCCCT
>JBIKTU010000003.1:0-17985 GCA_044347965.1 Caulobacter sp. | reverse complement strand
GCCGCCCGGGGTCGGTGGAAGACGTTCAAGGCGCAGGGCCTGCCGGTCAGCTACTGGCAACAGGCCGATCGCGGATGGGAGAAGAAGGCATGATCCGCAAGCTGGCCACGTTCGCCGCGGCGCTGACCCTCTCGGGCTGCGCCTCTACGCCGCCGCCCGCGCCGCCGCCGCCGCCGCCGATCAGCGAGGCGCCGACCGTGCCCCTGCCGCCGCCGCCGCCGGAGGACTCCTGCAAGTCAGGTGAACTCCAGTACCTGGTCGGCCGCAACCGGAGTGAAATCCCGGTGCCCACCGACCCGTCGAGGCGGCGCGTGGCCTGCACCACCTGTCCGGTGACCATGGACTACCGCCCCGACCGGCTGAACATCTTCTTCGACGCCGAGACGGGTATCGTGAGAGAGGTGAAGTGCGGTTAGGCGGCGCCTGCTTCGCCACGAGCTCGTGAGCCGACGACGGGGGCCTCGCCACAAGGGTGAGAACGACGGTGGAAGGGGCTGGCTTAAGCCGTTTCCAGCGCCGCCAGCTGCTCGGCTATGTCCATCCATTCGGCCTCGGCCTTGTCGACGGAGGCTTGGGCCTTGAGGCGCTTCTGGCCGAGGTCGGCGGCCTTTCGGGGATCCTTCACATAGATCGCGGGGTCGGCGAGGACTGCGTCGATCTCTTCCAGCGCCTTGGTGGTCCGGGTGACGACGGCCTCTGCGGCTTCCAGTCTTCGCTTGAGCGGTCCGGCCATGCCGGCGGCCGGGCGCGGCGCGGGCGGCGGGAGCGCCGCCTCGACCACGGCCTCGCGCTTGACCTGGGTCGGGGCCCGGGCCGCGACGCGGGCCCGGTCGATGACGAACTTCGCATAGTCATCCATGTCGCCATCGAACGGCTTGATCGAGCCGTCGGCGGCCAGCCACAGCCGGTCGGCGACCAGCTCCATAAGCGAACGGTCGTGGGTGATCAGGATCACCGCGCCTTCGTAGTCGTTGAGCGCATCCAGCAACGCGCGCCGCGAGTCGATGTCCAGGTGGTTGGTCGGCTCGTCGAGGATGAGCATGTGCGGCGCATCCATCGCCACCAGGTTCAGCAGCAGGCGTGCGCGCTCGCCGCCCGAGAGGTTCTCGACCGTGGTCTCCTGCTTCTCGAACGGCAGGCCGAACTGGGCGAGGCGTGAGCGCCGGGAGGACTCGCTGGCCTCGGGCATGGCGCGGCGGATGATCTCCAGCGCCGTGTCCTCGGGGTCCATCGCCTCGATCTGATGCTGGTGGAACCAGCCGACCCGCATCTTGCGGTCTCGGTGGAACTCCCCGGTCTGCACGCCCAGCGCCCCGGCGATCAGCTTGGCGAAGGTTGACTTGCCCGCGCCGTTGACACCCAGCAGGCCGATGCGGTCGTCAAGGTCCATCCGCAGGTTCAGGTTCTTGAGGATCGGCCGGCCTTCCTCGTAGCCGACATTGGCCCGTTCCAGTCGGATCAGCGGCGGCGCCAAGGGGCGCGGCGGCGAGGGCAGGGTGAAGGGCGCGACGCGCTCCTCGATGGTGGTCGCCACCGGCTCCATCTTGGCCAGCCGTTTCATCCGCGACTGGGCCTGGGCGGCCTTGGAGGCCTTGGCCTTGAAGCGGTCGACGAAGGACTGCAGGTGCGCCCGCTCGGCGTCCTGCTTGGCCTTGGCCGATAGCTGCAGTCGCGACTTCTCGGCCCGCATCTTCTCGAAGTCATCGTAGCCGCCGGTGTAGATCTCCAGCTTGGAGGCCGCCAGGTGCAGGATGTGGGTGCAGCTGTTGTTCAGGAGCTCGCGGTCGTGGCTGATGATCAGCGCCGTGTGCGGATACTTCTTCAGCCGCGCTTCGAGCCACATCGCGCCCTCCAGGTCGAGGTAGTTGGTCGGTTCGTCGAGCAGCAGCAGATCGGGCTCGGAAAAGAGCGCCGCCGCCAGGGCCACGCGCATGCGCCAGCCACCGGAAAACTGGGCCATCGGCCGCTCGAGGTCTTCGACGCTGAAGCCAAGGCCAGCGAGAATTTCAGCCGCTCGGGCCGGGGCCGCGTCGGAGTCGATCTCGATCAGCCGGGTCCAGATGTCGCCCATCTCTTCCGGATCAGCGGTCTCCAGCCGGGTCAGCAGCGAATGACGCTCCTCGTCGGCCTCCAGAATCGTGTCGATCAGCGATACCGGCGTCGCAGGGTGCTCCTGAGCCACCTGGCCGATGCGTGTCCCTTTGGGCAGCACGATCTCGTCGCCGCCCGCGACCAGCTCGCCCATGATCAGTTTGAACAGCGTCGACTTGCCAACGCCGTTGCGGCCGACCAGACCCACCTTTGACCCGGGCGGCAGCGAAACGCCGGCCTTCTCGAAGAAGCGCCGCCCCCAGGCGTGGAAGGTGAGGTCATTGATTTGAAGCATGAAGCGGTTAGGTCGTCACAAAGGTTGGCGGATCGAGGGCCCGCCGCTATAAGCCCGCGACCCTCAAAACACCAACTCTGTGTAAGGCTCCCAGACTAGCCATGACCGAACGCACCTTCTCGATCATCAAACCCGACGCCACGCGCCGCAACCTGACCGGCAAGATCAACGCCGTCATCGAAGACGCCGGCCTTCGCATCGTCGCCCAGCGCCGCGTCCACCTGACCGAAGCCCAGGCGAAGAAGTTTTACGAAGTCCACGCCGAGCGGCCGTTCTACGGCGAGCTGGTCGGCCAGATGACCGCCGAGCCGGTCGTCGTCCAGGTCCTGCAAGGCGACAACGCCGTGGCCCGCTACCGTGAAGTGATGGGCGCCACCAACCCGGAACAGGCCGCCGAAGGCACGATCCGCAAGCTGTTCGCGCTGTCGATCGGTGAGAACTCGGTCCACGGTTCGGACTCGCTTGAGAACGCCGGCATCGAGATCGCCCAGTTCTTCACCGACGCCGATATCGTCGGCTAAAGCCAGACCAACATGCGCCGCTACAGCAGACCTGCTCTGTTGCTGGCGGCGCTGCTGGCCGCTCTGGCCGGCTACATCGACGCCGTCGGGTTCCTGCAACTCGGCGGCTTTTTTGTTTCCTTCATGAGCGGCAACTCGACCCGACTCGGCGTCGGGGCGGCCCTTGGCGACCTGGCCATTGTCGTCACGGCCGCAGGGCTGATCGGACTTTTCGTCCTCGGCGTGATCGGCGGTGTTTTGGCCGCGCCGGAATGGTGGCGTTGGCGGCGGGTGTCCGTCCTGACGCTGGTCACAGGCCTGCTGGCGGTCGCCGCCTGGTTGGCCGGGCAGGGCAGCCCCGCTTCCGCCGCCTTCGCCGCCCTGGCCATGGGCGCGCTCAACGCCGTCTTCCAGCGCGACGGCGACATCGCCATCGGCGTCACCTACATGACCGGCGCCCTTGTGCGCATGGGCCACCGCATCGCCGCCGCCCTGCGCGGCGGGCCGGTCTGGGGCTTCGCGCCCTTCCTGATGCTCTGGATGGCGCTGACCACGGGCGCGGTGCTGGGCGCGCTGAGCTATGGCAGGATCGGCGGCGCGGCGCTGTGGGTCGGCGCCGGCGTCAGCGCCGGTGTCGCCGCGCTGCTCGTGGTGCGGGACAGGAAGATCTGATGAGCGCGAAAAAGGCGGGGTCCCCGCAGTCGCCGAAGCTGCTCTCGGGCGGCAACCCCCAGATCGCCAAGGGCTACGGCGACGCCCCCGTCCAGGCCTACATCGCCGCCATGCCGGGCTGGACCCAGGCTGTCGGGGTCAGCTGGACGCTTTGATCGAGGCGGCGGTTCCAGGGGTGACCAAGGCGGTGAAGTGGAACACGCCTCTGTATGGCGTCGAGGAGGGCTGCTGGTTCCTCAGCTTTCACGTCTTCGCCCGCTATGTGAAGGTGGCCTTCTTCCGCGGCGCATTGCTGGACCCGGCGCCGCCCGTCGCGTCCAGGGTCCAGGACACGCGCTACTTCCACATTCAGGAAGGCGACGCGCTTGACGAGGCCATGCTCGCTGCCTGGGTGAAGCAGGCCAGCCGTCTGCCGGGCGAGCGGATGTAGGGACGAGGCGCGCTTAAACAACCGTTCAGTCGCTCTCCGCTACGGATGCGAGGTGTAACGATGGGCGGCCACTACATGATACTGCGCTGGCATGAACTGCGGGTCCTGGCCCTGGTCGCGCTTCTCGCCGGCTGTTCCGGCGGCGAACCGGTCCCGCCTCCCGCTCCAGCGTCGCAACTGGCGTTCGGCGAGGGTGTCGCTGCGGCACGGTTGACCCCTGCCATCGACGCCTGGATCGCGGGCGATGCGGCAGCGCTCTCCTCGGCGATCCAGACCATCAAGGCCGAGAGCATAGCCGCGCGATCCAGCCCGAACTGGGACACGGCCTGTACCGGGGAGGCGACCGCCGCGCGCACGGCGAACCTGACCGCCATTCTGGCTGAAGGGCTCAACGAGCCGACCGTTCTGGCCATGTCTGATATCGCGCGGATGGACTATCTCGACATGCTCGGGCAAGGCAAGGCTTGGGGCCGGCACGAAATCCAGCTGCCGATCGAGCCTGACTGCACAGCGGTCGACCGCCTGGTGCAGCAGTATTCCGCTGCCGAATGGCGCCTTCTGCTCGCTGAAATGACACGGCGACGGGCGATCTGGTACACCGAACTCAAAGCCAAGTATGGGCGCGAGTATGGAGCCCGTCACCTGCTGGCGGCCGATCTGCTCCGCGGTAACGGCTTTCCGAACACGGTCTACGGTTACGACTGATCCATGACCTGCGGATAGCGCTCGGGCGCTTCGTCGTCGGTGATTACCTACCAACCGTGGGCTGTCTCCTCCCACCAGGCATGGCGGGCAGCGCAGCGGTAGAGCGCCGCCCTGCCGGCCTTGTCGCCGGGGCGGTCGGACAGGCGGCCGTCGATCAGCCAATGGCGCCGGCCGGTCTCGTAGTCGTGGAGGCGGGCCGTCAGGCGACCACCAGTCTTGCCAGCGCGGCGGGGTACAGCGCGTGCTCGGCAGCCAGCACACGGTCGGCCAGTCCCTCCGGCGTGTCCCCCGACAGAACCGGTACGCGCGCCTGGTCGAGGATCGGCCCCTCGTCGACGCCTGCCGTGACCAGGTGCACCGAGCAGCCCGCCTCCGTATCGCCCGCCTCGATGGCTCGCCGGTGGGTGTCGAGCCCCGGGTACTTCGGCAGCAGGGAGGGATGGATGTTGATCATCCGCCCGGCCCAGGCCTCGACCAGAAAGGGCGTCAGCACCCGCATGTAGCCGGCCAGGGCGACGTACTCCGCGCCCGCTTCGCGGAGGGCCGCGTCGAGCGCGCGTTCGTGCGCCTCGCGGTCGGCGCCGAAGGGCCTGTGGTCGATGGTCAGGCTCGGCACGCCGGCGGCTGTGGCGAGGGTGAGGCCCTCGGCGTCCGGCTTGTTGGAGAGCACCAGCACCACCGCATAGGGGCAGTCGGGGGCTTTCGCGGCCTCGATCAGCGCCGTCATGTTGCTGCCGCGGCCGGAGATGAGGACGGCGACCTTGGCGCGGTCGGTCATTGCGTGGTTGCGTCCTTCGACACGGCCCTTCGGGCCTGCTCAGGATGACGTGTTCTGAAAACGTCATGGTGAGCAGCGCGAAGCGCATGTCGAACCACGCAAGGCCTCACCGCCATCACCCGGTCGCCAGCTCGCCGCACACGAACGCGTCCTCGCCCGCTTCGAGCAGCGCGGCCAGCACCTCCGGGGCCTCGCCCTTGCCGACGATCAGCAGCAGGCCGACGCCGCAGTTGAAGGTGCGGCGCATCTCGTGCTCGGCGATGCCGCCGGTCGCCTGCAACCACTGGAACACGGCCGGCATCTGCCAGGCGTTCCAGTCGAAGCGCGGGACCAGCCCCTCGGCGATGGCGCGGGGCGGGTTCTCGATCAGGCCCCCGCCGGTGATGTGGGCCAGGCCCTTGATCTTGCCGGCCTTGATCAGGGCCATGGTCGACTTCACGTAGATCCGCGTCGGCGCCATCAGCGCCTCGGCCAGGGTCAGGCCCTCGGCGAACGGGCAGGAGGCGTCCCAGGCCAGGCCCGAACGCTCGACCACCTTCCGGACCATCGAGTAGCCGTTGCTGTGCGGACCGCTGGAGGCCAGACCGATCAGCACGTCGCCGGCCCGCTGGGTCTCCAGCTTCGGCAACACGCCGTCGCGGTTCACGGCCCCGACGTTGAAGCCGGCCAGGTCGTACTCGCCCTCGGCGTACATCCCCGGCATCTCGGCCGTCTCGCCGCCGACCAGCGCGCAGCCGGCCAGCTTGCAGCCCTCGGCGATGCCGGCGACCACCCGCGTCGCGGTGGCTACATCCAGCTTGCCGGTCGCGAAGTAGTCGAGGAACAGCAGCGGCTCGGCGCCCTGGGCCAGCAGGTCGTTGACGCACATGGCCACCAGGTCGATGCCGACCGTGTCGTGCAGGCCGGTTTCGATGGCGATCTTCAGCTTGGTGCCGACACCGTCGGTCGTGGAGACCAGCAGCGGGTCCTCGTAGCCGGCGGCCTTGAGGTCGAACAGGGCGCCAAAGCCCCCCAGCCCGCCGGCCACGCCGGGGCGGGCGGTGGCCCTGGCCAGCGGCTTGATGGCCTCGACGAGGGCGGCGCCGGCGTCGATGTCGACGCCCGCCTGGGCGTAGGTGAGGCCGTTGGGCCGATCGGTCATGGGGGGTCTTCGTGACGAGTTACGATATGAAAATGCAGCGGAAATCGCCTTGCCTCTTGCAGACTCGGCCCCGCGCGGGGCTATAGCTACCCGATGCAGCCGATTACGACCACCGCCGAACTGGCGGAATTCTGCAAGTCCTTGAAAGGCCAGCCCTTTATCGCCGTGGACACCGAGTTCATGCGCGAGACAACCTACTGGCCCAAGCTTTGCCTCATCCAGGTGGCCGCGCCCAATGGCGCCGAGGCCTGTATCGATCCCCTGTCCGAGGACCTGGAGCTCGATCCGCTCCTCGATGTCCTGCGCGACGAGACCGTGCTCAAGGTCTTCCACGCCGCCCGTCAGGACGTCGAGATCTTCAACAACCTGGGCGCCATGCCCCGGCCGTTGTTCGACACCCAGATCGCCGGCATGGCCGCGGGCTTTGGCGAGCAGATCGCCTACGACGCCCTGGTCCGCCAGATGCTGAAGATCGAGCTCGACAAGTCCAGCCGCTTCACTGACTGGGCCCGCCGGCCGCTCGCCGACAGCCAGCTGACCTACGCCCTGGCCGATGTCACGCACCTGGCGAAGCTTTTCCCGATGCTGCGCGACCGTCTGGTCAAGGGCGGGCGCATGGCCTGGGTCGAGGAGGAGATGCTCGCCCTCACCGACCCGGCGCTCTACGACGTCGATCCGGAAAACGCCTGGAAGCGGCTCAAGCCGCGCAAGCACACGGCGAAGTATCTGGCGGTGTTCAAGGCCGTCGCCGCCTGGCGCGAACGCACCGCCCAGCAGCGCGACCAGCCGCGCGGCCGCATCCTGAAGGATGACGCCATCGACGAGCTGGCCGCCCAGGCCCCGACCGACGCCGCCGCCATCGACCGGCTGCGCGGCGTGCCCAAGGGCTTCTCGGGCAGCAAGTTCGGCCCCGACCTGATCGCCGCCATCAAGGAAGCGCTGAAGGATCCGGAAGGCTACGCCCCGAAGATCGACCGCGAGCGCGGTCCACAGAACGTCGCCGCCGGCGCCATCGTCGAGCTGCTCAAGGTGCTGCTCAAGGCCCGGTCGGAAGACGCCGGCGTCGCTTCCAAGCTGATCGCCACCGTTTCGGACCTGGAAAAGATCGCCAACGACGACGAGGCCGATGTCGGCGCCCTTACCGGCTGGCGCCGCGACGCCTTCGGGGCCGACGCCCTGAAGCTCAAGCGCGGCGAGTTGGCCCTGGTGCTCGACGGCGCTCGTGTGCGGGTGGTCGAGGTGCGCCGGGCCCCGAAAGCGGCGGCGGGGTAGCTCCAGATGGCGCCCGTCCGCACCACCGCCCTCATCTATGACTTCGATGGCACGCTGGCCCGCGGAAACATGCAGGAGACCAGCTTCATTCCCGCTCTGGGGATGACGCCGGCGGAGTTCTGGAACGACACGGTGCGCCCCAGGACGCTGGCCGCCGATGGCGACGACATTCTGATGTACATGCAGCTGATGCTGCAGACGGCCCGCGAGAAGGGCATCACCGTTACGCGCGGGCTGCTGCAGGATCACGGCAAGGACGTGCCGCTGTTCGAGGGAATCCGCGACGGCAGCTGGTTCGACCGGATCAACGCCTTCGGCGCCGACTACGGCCTGACGATCCAGCATTTCATTCTCTCCAGCGGCCTGCAGGAGATGATCGAGGGCTGCCCGATCCACGACCGGTTCGAGCATGTCTTCGCCTCGCACTATGTGTTCGACGAGGACGAGGTGGCCATCTGGCCGGCTGTGGGCATCAACTACACGACCAAGACCCAGTACCTCTTCCGCATCAACAAGGGCGTGCACAACAACTGGGAGCACGAGCGCATCAACCGCTACGTGCCCGACGAGGACCGCCCGGTCCCGTTCGAGCGGATGATCTTCATCGGCGACGGCGACACCGACGTGCCGACCATGAAGATGATGCACACCAAGGGCGGCCACTCCATCGCCGCCTACGACCCGCGCACCGAGCCCCGCGACCAGGCCAAGCTGCATCGCCTGATCGCCGACGACCGCGTCAACTTCGTCGCCGCCGCCGACTACCGCGAGGGCACGGCGATGGACCTGATCGTCAAGGGCATCCTGGGCCGCATCGCCGTGCGCGAACGGACCATGCCGACGGGGTAGACGAGCGGGGGCGAGGTTCGGTGAGAACCGGCCGGAGGTCGCCCGTTGTCTCCATTGTCTCTCATCCGTTTTCGCCGAGGTCGAAGCGTGCGCTTCAGGTTGCGCGGCATGACGAAAGAAACGGGGACAAAGAAACGGGGACATACACTCATTGTCGAAATTCGATATGTTGCTTATCGAAAAAGCGTGTGTGTCCCCGTTTCTTCATGACGGCTTCAGAACGGCAGAGGCGCCGTTGCCGGGATCAGCGGGCGCGGCGTCCGGAGCGGGCCATGCGGAAAGCCCTGATCAGTTTCGAAATCGCCGTCATCAGGCCCAGGGCCATGATCGTGCTGTAGCGCCTGATCCGGCGTGTCGAACGTGTCGGCATCGCGCCACTCCTCTGGTCAAGGGTGGGCTCGGCGCCGGGATTGGGGGGCTGACGGTCGGGACCCCGGCATCGAGCGCACTCGATGCGGTCCGACATCACGATCACAATGATCGTCAGAGGGGCCCGGGCCGCACACATAAGGTATCCCGCTGCCATGGTGCGATCCAATAAGAATGGCTTATGTCGTCAATGACGCAACGTTATGCGCGGCGCCTGGGCATGGAGCGGGGACACACACGCTTCTTCGATTTTCGTTCCGCCGCCTGTCGATGAAGAACCTGTGACCCCGTTTCCGGCCTGTTCAACAGCTCGCCGGGTGTTGACGCGGCGGGCAACTCCGTTCAATACGACCGCCTCCACGGGTCCGGGCCCCTCTGGCTGCCGAGGCGTCGGCTGCGATGTCGGATCCCCGCATGGACGGCGCAACGCGGCGCCTTTTTCATTTTTCAGGGGTGTGGGATGCTTGAGTCCCTTCCGTTTCTTGCCGCCACCTATGTCGGTCAGCCAATCTGGCTCTGGATCGCCTTCCTGGCGTTCATCGGTTTTCTGCTGTGGATCGACCTCGGGGTCGTGAACAACAAGGACGGGGTCGTCTCGGCCAAAAAGTCCGCGGCCATGTGGGCGTCGTTCGCCTCCGTCGCCGTCGCTTTCGGCGCCTATGTCTACTTCGTGTATGAGCCCGATCCGCGCTATTACATGAGCCCGGACAACCTGAACCAGCAGGCCGTTCTACAGTATTTCACAGGCTACCTGCTTGAAACCGCCCTGGCGTTCGACAACATCTTCGTCATCGGCATGATCTTCACCTTCTTCGCGGTGCCTCGCGAGTATCAGCACCGCGTGCTGTTCTGGGGCATTATGGGGGCGATCGTCTTCCGCGCCATCTTCATCTCGCTGGGCGCGGCGATCGTGAACGAGTTCACCTGGGTGCTGTTCATCTTCGCCGCCTTCCTGATCTTCACCGGCTGGAAGATGATCTTCGGCGGCGAACAGGAGGTGGATCTCGAAAAGAATCCCGTCCTCAAGTTCCTGAGGAAGCGGATGCGCATCACCGACACGATCGAGAACCACAACTTCTTTGTCAAAAAGCCTGACCCGAAGGGCACCGGTCGGCTGGTCCTGTTCGCGACGCCGCTGTTCCTGGCCCTGGTCATGGTCGAGGTGGTGGACGTCATCTTCGCGGTCGACTCCGTGCCGGCGATCTTCGCCGTCACCAAGGACCCCTTCATCGTCTACACGTCCAACATCTTCGCGATCCTCGGCCTGCGATCGATGTATTTCATGCTCGCGGAGGCCGTCGCCCGCTTCAAGTATCTGAAGTACGGCCTGTCGATGGTGCTGGTCCTGATCGGGGTCAAGATCGTCTGGAACTTCGGCCTCTACAAGGCTTGGAAGGACATGACGGGCGAGGCGCTCGTGCCTTACCTCGAGCCGCAGTGGTCCCTGCTTGCGACCCTGGCGCTGATCGGCGGCTCCATGCTCTATTCCTGGATGAGGACCCGCGACGCGAAGGAACCGGCGGCAAAGTCCGATCCTTCGGGAGAAGCCGGCTAACCAGGGGCTCGATGGCCCGGCGTCATGACGATGCCGGGCCGCGCTCCAGGGCGCGAAGAACCTCCTGCGCCAGCAACCCCGCCGGCCCGCCCGCGCCACGGGCGGAAACCAGAGCAATCTCGCTGTCGCTGAGCGGTGGCAGCGGGTCGCCGAGAAGGGTCAGGTCGCGCGGCGCCATGGCGGCCGGAAGAACCCCGATGCCAAGACCGGCCCGCAGCGCCGCCATCTGACCCGCGAGGCTGGGTGAGGTGAAGGCGGCGCGGAATGCGATGCCGGCCGCTTCCAGCGCGCCCAGCGCCCGCTTGCGATAGATGTCAGGGGCCGGAGCGACGATCAGGGGCAGTGGCGAGGCCTCCAGGATCGACGGGTCCAGCGCGACCCAGCTCAGGGGCTCGCTCCAGACCCGGACGCCCAGCTCGGGTCCGACCGGCTCGCGCTTGATCAGGGCGAGGTCCAGGCCGCCGCGCGACATCTGGTCGAGCAGATTGGCGGTATAGTCGCACGTCACCGCGAGCTTGATGCGGGGATGACTGCGCGCGAAGGCTCCCAGGATCCCGGGCAGATGAATGGTGGCGACGTCCTCCGGCGCGCCGAACCGCACCTCGCCCTCCAGATCGCCTTCACCCAGCGTGGACACGATGTCGTCGTTCAGCCGCAGCAGCCGGCGCGCCTGCGGCAGCAGGCCGGCGCCTTCCGTTGTGACAACGACACCCTTGCCCGCCCGGTCCAGCAGCGGCGACCGCAGCTGGTCCTCCAGTCTGCGGATCTGAAGGCTGATCGCCGGCTGGGTTCGCCCCAGCAAGGCGGCCGTCCGCGTAAAGCTTCCCGTTTCCACCACGGTCACGAAGGCCCGCAGGAGGTCGAGCTCGAGATTGACCAGACGAGACGTCATGTCATTAGCATCCGTTATGAAACGCATCAGGTCATTAAACTGGCTTGGGTGCGTCGTCGAGGCCATAGGGGCCCAGCCTCAAACGGACCCGACAGATGCCCGACCTTTCCGCCAGTCTCGCCCTGCTGACCTCGCCAGCCATCCTGTTCTTCTTCCTGGGCGCTGCCGCCGCCATGGCGCGGTCGGATCTGACGATCCCGGAACCCGTCGCCAAGGTGCTGTCGCTCTATCTGATGCTCTGCATCGGCTTCAAAGGCGGCGTGGAAGCCCGCGCGGCGGGGCTGGATGGCGACTTCCTGGCCGCGGGCGCAATCGGCGTTGCGCTCAGCGCGCTGATGCCGCTGGTCGCCTTCGTCATTCTCCGGCGGATGCCGAGGCTTGATCGCGCGACGGTCTGCGCCCTGGCGGCGACCTACGGCTCGGTGTCGGTCGTCACCTTCGCCGCGGGTCAGCAGCATCTGGCGGCCCTCGGCATCGCCTCCGGCGGCTACATGGCCGCGGTCCTCGCCATGATGGAGACGCCGGCCATTCTCACCGCGCTGCTCCTGCTGAACGTCCCGGGCGGTCGCGCAGAGCCCGGGCAACACGGGGCGGTCCTCAGGGAGGTCTTCGTCGGCGCCGCCACGGTCATGCTGCTGGGGAGTTTTCTGGTGGGTCTGGTCTCGGGGGAGGCCGGGATGGCCAGGCTGGAACTGTTCGTCGGCCCCCTGTTCCAGGGCGCGCTGTGCTTCTTCCTGCTGGACATCGGCCTGATCGCCGCTCGCAGGCTGATGGAGGGCGGGCGCAGCCTGAGCCCGGCGGTGGTCGCCTTCGCCTTTGGCTTACCCCTGCTGTCCGCCGCCCTCGCCCTCGGCCTTGCCCGCCTCGCCGGTCTGGAGGTCGGAAACGCCGCCCTGCTCACCATCCTTGCCGGGTCGGCATCCTACATCGTCGTGCCCGCCGCCATGCGACTGGCGGCGCCCAAGGCGGACACGAGCGTTTTCGTGACGGCGTCCCTGGCCATCACCTTCCCCTTCAACCTGACCCTCGGCATCGCCCTCTACACGGCCGCGGCGGTCTGGCTCTGGAGGTAGGCCTTGAACCGGGTGCAGTGGCCAAAGGGGACACGTACCGGCTGCGCCGGAATACATCCCCGGCTCCCGTTATCCCGGCCGCCAAGCCGGCGTTCGTTCCTACAGCCGCCGCACTTCCAGCGGCAGGCCGAGCAGGCCGGCTAGGGTGGTCGCGCGGCGGGTCGTCTGTTCGCCCAGCAGCATGTCGGACCAGCCGTCCACGGCCGTGAGCACCAGCCGGCCGTCGTGAAGGCCAAGGCGCGACTGGCTCAGCAGGGTCGAGCTGCGGCCCGACAGGTCGCTGCCCAGCCGGATCGCGGCGCCCAGGGCCCGGGCGCGCCGGCGCTGGGCGTCGGTGAGCAGGCGCGCGACCGTGCCCCCCTCCGGCACGGACGAGGCCGTGCTGTGGCGCGCGAAGGCGGCCACCGCGAGGAACGCGCGCTCGGCATGGCGCATGCCCGCGATCGGCGCCCGAAGGACCTTTTCGAACACGAGGTCGGCGCGATGGTCGGGGTGCAGGCGCGAGCCGAGGTCGGCCAGCCGGCAGGCGGCGGCGCGCAGCACGCCTTCGCGGCTTCCCATCACCGGGGGCAGGGCGGCGAACACCGGGGCCATCCAGGCTTCCAGCGTCGGGCCGAGGGTCTCGTCGACGCCCTGCCGGGCGTTCAGGGCGGCGCAGCCCTCGATCAGGGGGTCGAGCGCCTGCACCTCCGGCGCCATGGCTTCGAACAGCAGGCCCTCGCGCAGGCCGTAGGCGGAGGTGACGATTCGCTCCACGCCGAGGGTCTCGATCAGGGTCTCCAGCACGATAGCGGCGTGGGGCAGGGTCTCCAGGCGCTTTTTCGAAACGCCTTCAATGGTTTCCAGCGACGCCTTCGACTGGCGTGAGATGAAGCGGGCGGTCTCCAGGGCATCGACGCCGCTGATCTCGTACTGGTGGACGATCTTCAGCGGGTAGTCGGCCAGCCGCATATGGATCAGGGCGAGGTTCCGCCAGGCGCCGCCCACGGCATGGAAGGTGCGGGTGGCGAAGCGGGCGGCGTGCGGGGCAATGCGCGCACGGACCTCGGCGCGAAGCCGCTCGCCCTTGAAGCTGTCCAGGGCGAACGGGCCGAGCGCCAGGGTGGCGCCCTCCGCCGGCCCCCCGGATCCCAGCCGCACCAGTTCGAGGCTGGCCCCGCCGAGGTCGCCGACCACGCCCTCGCCGTCCGGGGCGCCGGCCAGCACGCCCAGCGCGGCGTAGCGCGCCTCCTCCGCGCCGGTCAGCACCCGAAGGGTCAGGCCGGTCTCGGCGGCGACACGGCCGACGAAGGCCTCGCCGTCGACCGCGTCACGCACCGCGGCGGTGGCGGCGGTGAAGATGTCCTGCGTCCTGCCGGTGTCGAGCACGGCCCGGAAGCGGCGAAGCGCGGCAAGGGCATGCTCGGCGCCCTGCGGGGCCAGCGCGCCGGTCGTGCCGAGGTCCCGGCCCAACCCGGCCAGCACCTTTTCGTTGTAGACCGTCCAGAGGGCGCGGCCCTCCATGCGATAGATCACCAGGCGAACGGAATTGGAGCCGACGTCGATGACGGCGGCGTCGCGCTGCTCCCGCGCGCGGCTTTCGAGGGGGGCGGGGCTAGCGGCGCGGGCCAACATGATCGAAGGCTCGGGGCAGGTCGCGCACCTTGTGGCCGCGGCCCGACAGGCTGGGGTTGGTCATGAAGTATTCGTGTGCCGAGAAGGCGCCGGGGCGATCCCACGCCGGGTCGCGGTGGTAGGCCCCCCCGGCGTCCAGAGTCCAGCTCTGGGCCTCGTCGTTGAGGTTGGCCACCATGATCTGCTGCAGCACCTGCTGGTGGACCGTGGGGTTGTCGACCGGGGTCAGGGCCTCGACCCGGCGGTCGAGGTTTCGCGGCATCCAGTCGGCCGAGCTGATGAAGACCTTGCTGCGGGCGCCGGGCATCTCGTCGCCGTTGGCGAAGGCGACGATGCGTGAGTGCTCCAGGTAGCGGCCGACGATGCTCTTGACCCGGATGTTCTCCGACAGGCCCTTGAGGCCCGGGCGCAGGCAGCAGATGCCGCGCACCACCAGGTCGATCGGCACCCCGGCCTGGCTGGCGCGATAGAGGGCGTCGATGATCTGCGGATCGACCAGGGCGTTGAGCTTGACCCAGATTCCCGACGGCTTGCCGGCCCGGGCGTTGGCGACCTCGGCCTCGACCATCTCGATCAGGTCGGCCTTCAGGGTCTCGGGGCTGTAGCTCAGCTTCTCGAGCCGCTCGGGCACCGCATAGCCGGTGATGAAGTTGAACAGCCGCGCCGAGTCCCGGCCCAGAGCCGGATCGCAGGTGAATAGCGACAGATCTGTGTAAACCCGCGCCGTCTGCGGGTGATAGTTGCCGGTGCCGAAGTGGCAGTATGTGCGCAGGGTCTCGCCCTCGCGACGCACGACCAGGCTGAGCTTGGCGTGGGTCTTGTACTCGACGAACCCGAAGACGACGTGCACGCCGGCCCGCTCAAGGTCCTTTGCCCAGCGCAGGTTGTTCTCCTCGTCGAACCGGGCCTTGATCTCGACAAGGGCGGTGACGTTCTTGCCGTTCTCGGCCGCCTCGATCAGGGCCGCGACGATCGGGCTGTTCTGGCTGGTGCGATACAGCGTCTGTTTGATGGCCAGCACATTGGGGTCGCGCGCCGCCTGCCGCAGGAACTGGACAACCACGTCGAAGCTCTCGAACGGGTGGTGGACCAGGATGTCCTTTTCGCGGATGGCGGCGAAACAGTCGCCGTTGTGGTCGCGGATCCGCTCCGGGAAGCGCGGCGTGAAGGGCTTGAACTTCAGGTCCGCACGGCCCTCGGGGATCATCTGGCTCATCTGGGCCAGGCCCAGCTTGCCGTCGATCACCACCACGTCGTCGGGATTGGCGTGCAGGCTTTCAAGGATGAACTCGCGCAGGTCGGCGGGCATCGCCGACTGGATCTTGACCCGCACCACCGAGCCCATGCGCCGGCGCTTGAGCTGGGCCTCGAACTCGCGGACGAGATCCTCGGCCTCTTCCTCGATTTCGATATCGCTGTCGCGGATCAGGCGGAACAGGCCGCGCCCCTCGACCGAGTAGCCGGGAAACAGGTGGTCGATGAACAGGATCAGCAGCGACTCAAGCGCGATGTAGCGGATCTCGCTCTTGCGGCCGCGCGTCTCCGGCGGCAGCTCCCAGAACCGCCGCACCTGCGAGGGCACGGGCACCAGGGCGTAGAGCTCCTTGCCATCCGGCTTGCGCAGCTTCAGCGCCAGGGCGAAGCCGAGGTTGGGCAGGAAGGGGAACGGGTGGGCCGGGTCGATGGCCAGCGGCGTCAGCACCGGGAAGACGTGGTTGAGGAAGATCTCCTCGGCCTTCTTTCGGTCGCCGGGCGAAACGTCCTTGGCGTCGAACAGGCGGACGCCCTCGGCGTCCAGGGCGGCGCGCAGCTCGACCCAGATGCGCTGCTGGTCGGCCATCAGCGCGCTGGCCGAGGCGTCCACCTTGAGCAGCTGCTCGCGGGCGGACAGGCCGTCCTGGCTGACGACGCGCACGCCTTCGCGGAGCTGGGCCTTCAGGCCGGCCACGCGGACCATGTAGAATTCGTCCAGGTTGTTGGCGCTGATCGACAGGAAGCGCAGGCGCTCCAGCAGCGGGTGGCGCGGGTTTTCCGCCTCTTCCAGCACCCGGCGATTGAAGGCCAGCCAGCTGAGCTCGCGGTTGAAGAACCGTTCGGGCGAGGCCATCAGGGCCTCGTCCAGGATCGGCCCGGCCGGGGCGGGCGCCGGGGTCGGCTGGTCTTCTGAAGGGGTGGTCACGGCGTCGGTCATGGAGTCCCTGTCCGGTCCGGCGTCTTGTCACCCGCCGCGCCGGTCGCGGCAAGGGTCATGACGGCGGTGTTACAGGGGGCGTGTTACGGATTTGTCGATGGAGCGCCGGGGCGGCGGATCGGCGCGGGACAGCAGGGGCGCCGCCTAGGCCGCCTTCCGCTCCGCCCCCAGTGACGCCATGTCGATGACGAAGCGGTACTTCACGTCCGACCGCTCCATCCGCTCCCAGGCATGGTTGATGTCCTGGATGGGGATCATCTCGCAGTCGGGCAGCACGCCTCTGGCGGCGCAGAAGTCGAGCATCTCCTGGGTCTCGGCGATGCCGCCGATCGGCGAGCCGCTGACCCGGCGGCGGCCGCCCAGCAAGAGGCCGCTGTGGAAGGGCGGGATCTCGTCGATGGCGCCGACAATGACCAGCGAGCCGTCGATGTCGAGCAATGGCAGATAGGCCTGCAGCCTGTGCGCCACGGGGATGGTGTCGATGATCAGGTCAAAGCCGTTGCGCGCCGCGCGCATGGCGTCCTTGTCCGATGACAGCAGCACATGCTGCGCGCCCAGCGCATGGGCGTCGGCCCGCTTGGACTCCGAGCCGGTGATGACCGTGACCTCGCCGCCCAGAGCCGCGCCGAGCTTGACGGCCATGTGGCCCAGGCCGCCCAGGCCCGCGACGCCCAGCCGCGTGCCCGGTCCGGCGTTCCACTTCTTCAGCGGCGACCAGGTGGTGATCCCGGCGCAGAGCAGCGGCGCGGCGCGGGCGATGTCCATGCCGTCCGGGATCTTCAGCACGAAGGCCTCGCGCACCACGATGTGGTCGCTGTAGCCGCCGAAGGTCAGTTCGCCGTTGATGCGGTCCTTGCCGTTGTAGGTGCCGGTCGAGCGGTTGCGACACAGCTGCTCCTCGCCCTTGCGGCACTGGTCGCAGGCCATGCAGCTGTCGACCAGGCAGCCGACGGCGGCCAAGTCGCCCTCGCGGAACTTCCGCACTTGAGGGCCGACCGCGCTGACCCGGCCGACGATCTCGTGGCCGGGGCAGCAGGGATAGATTGTCCCGCCCCAGTCGTTGCGGGCCGTGTGCAGGTCGCTGTGGCAGACCCCGCAGAACAGGATGTCGATCCGTACATCGTCAGGCCGCAGCGCCCGCCGCTCGAAATGGAAGGCGCTCATGCCGCTGGCGGCGGCGGTGGCGGCGTAGCCGATGGCGTTGGGCATGGGGGGATCTCTGGCTGTCGGAGGGGCGAGGTGTCAGATGCGGGGTAGCTGGCCAAGGACGGCCGCGAGATCGAAGCCATCGAGCAGCCGACCATAGGCGATCATGTAGTAGAGCGCGAACACCAGGGTCGCGATCCGGACGTAGAGGAAGATGGCGCGGGTGCGCCAGTAGAGTTTCACAGGTTTTCCGTCCTTCACCCGGATCGTCCTCTGCCAGCCGAGGTCGGCGTCCGCGAAGCGGTTTTCCAGCGACGCCAGGTAGGACCCGATCGCATGGATGGCGTCGCCATGGTCCTTGCGGTGGGCGGCGAAGTAGTGGGTGACCAGGAACGGAACCCAGGCGCCGGCC
>JBIKTU010000101.1:0-6628 GCA_044347965.1 Caulobacter sp. | reverse complement strand
CCCCGCGCCCTCTGGAGCCCGGTCATGGCATGCCGTCCGCGCCGATGGCCGTCGAATGGGAGGTGGCCGGCGACGCGGCCTTCGCCCAGGTCGTCCGCAAGGGCGAGGCCGTCGCCCGGCCGGAACTGGGTCACAGCGTCCATGTCGAGGTCGAGGGCCTCAGCCCCGGACGCCCCTACTTCTACCGCTTCACGGCGGGACGGGAGCGCAGCGGCGTCGGCCGGGCCCGCACCGCGCCTGCGGTCGGGGACAAGGTCGCCCGGGTCCGGTTCGGCGTCGTCGGCTGCCAGTCCTACGAACAGGGCTACTATACCGCCCACCGCAAGGCGGCAGGCGAGGAGCTCGACTTCATCTACTGCTATGGCGACTACATCTATGAGGGCCGCGGCTCGCGCCTCTGGAACAGCGCGGACGGCCCCCGTGACAATCCACGCCAGCACCTGGGCGGCGAGAGCTACAGTCTCGACGACTACCGGCGCCGCTACGCCCAGTACAAGATGGATGCGGACCTGCAGGCCTCTCACGCCTCGGCGGCCTGGTTCTCGGTCTGGGATGACCACGAGATCGACAACAACTGGGCCCAGGCGCTCGACCAGGACGGCACCGATCCCGCCGTCTTCCGCCTGCGCCAGCAGTCGGCGATGCAGGCCTACTACGAGAACACGCCCCTGCGGCGTTCGGCCTTTCCGGGCGGTTCGGCGATGCAGATCTATCGTCGCGCCCGCTACGGCGACCTGCTGGACCTGAACCTGCTCGACACCCGTCAGTTTCGCAGCGACCAGCCGTGCGAGGGTCGTTGGGCGACGACCTGCCCGGCGGCGCGCGATCCAGCCGCCCAGGTGCTGGGCGAGGCGCAGGAACGGTGGCTGTTCGGCGCCCTGACCGGTTCGGACGCCCGCTGGAAGGTGCTGGCCCAGCAGGTGATGGTCATGGACCTGAACCGCGATCAGCAGGGCGGGCTCGGCTACAACCTCGACACCTGGGCCGGCTACCAGATCCCCCGTGAGCGGCTGTTGCGCCACATCCGGGACCGCCGGGTCAGGAACGTGGTCGTGCTGACCGGCGACGAGCATCAGAACTATGCCGGCGAACTGCACATCGACGGTCGACAGCCGGAAGGCCCGGCGGTAGCGACGGAGTTCGTCACCACCTCGATCAGCTCCTCGGGCGACGGTGTGGATCAGCGGGCCGACGGTATCCGCAACCAGGCCCAGAACCCGTTCCTGAAGTTCAACAACGCCCAGCGCGGCTATGTCGTCTGCGACGTGACGCCCGAGCGGTGGCAGACCGAGTTCAAGGTGCTCGACAAGGTCACCGAACGCGGCGGGGCCCTGACGACTCGCGCGACCTGGGTCGTCCCGAACGGCGAGGCCAAACTCGTCCAGGGCTGAGGCGCGGCCAGCCTGGCGCATCCATTCCCGCCGCCTGAGCTTTAGCGTCCGGCGGTGGCGGATCCCGGCGGTCCGCAGTCGATCCGATTCACACCCCGCGCGTCGAGGCGGAAGACCGCGTCCTGGGGGACGTCCAGTTTGAGCGCTTCCTCGCGCGGCAGGCCGGCGTGAAGGCCCCGGATGATACGCCCTGTGACACCGTGGCTGACGGCGACCAGCGGCGTGTTCGAGCCGATCGCCTCCGAGAGCCAGGCTCCGGCCCGCGCGGCCACGTCCTCATAGCCTTCGCCATCGGGCGAGGCGAAGTGCCAGTTCCAGCGGTCGGTCCCGTCGCGGGCGCCGGGAAAGGTGAACTCGATATCCTCGTCGGTCATCCCCTCCCAGCTGCCGAGGCTGATCTCGAGCAGGCGGGAGTCTGTGATGGCCTCGGGCAGGCTCGCCTTCTCGGCGATGATCGCGGCCGTGGCCATGGCCCGGCCGAGCGGACTCGAGACAAGGCGAGCGCCGGGTGCAACCAGCGTTGCCAGCAGCACCCCCATCCGCGCTGCCTGCAACCGGCCGACCTCCGTAAGCGGCGAGTCGAGCCGGCCCTGGTATCGGCCGACGGCGTTGAACTCGGTCTGGCCGTGGCGGATGAGGTAGATTGTCATGCCTCCGCGCCTAGCGATGGACGCCGCCGCGGGCCAGTGGAGTTTCAGTGGAGGGGCGTCAGGCCGTCTCTAGCTCCACCACCGGCACATGCTCGCTCAGCCGGCCGCCGATGCGGATCGGTTCGACGCGTTTGGCCAGGCCCGTGCGGTCGTCGGTCTCGACGAAGACGCCGCAGACGGTGGCCGGACCGAAGGCCGGCTGGTAGCGGCCCTGGCTGATCTTGGTGGTGAACCGGCGCAGCGGCTCTTCCTTCTGGTTGCCGATGACGCTGTCGTAGTCGGCGCAGGCCCCGGCGTCGGTCTGGTAAGCGGTGCCGCCGGGCAAGATCTGGCAGTCGGCGGTCGGGACGTGGGTGTGGGTGCCCACGACCAGCGAGGCGCGGCCATCGCAATAGTGGCCCATGGCCATCTTCTCGCTCGTCGCCTCGCAGTGCATGTCGACGACGACAGCGTCGGCCACCTGGGCCAGCGGGGCCTTGTCCAGCTCGCGGTCGGCGGCGGCGAAGGGGTCGTCCATGGCGTCCATATGCACGCGGCCCAGCAGGTTGACGACATAGATGGTCTTGCCGCTCCGGGTCTGGAACAGGTTGGCGCCGCGGCCGGGCGCGTCGGACAGGATCGGATAGTTGGCCGGCCGGATCAGGCGCGGCTCGCGCACGATATAGGTCAGCGCCTCCTTCTGGTCCCAGCTGTGGTTGCCCAGCGTCAGGCAGTCGGCGCCGGCGTCGAACAGCTCCCGCGCCGTGTTCTCGGTGATCCCGAACCCGGCGGCGGCGTTCTCGGCGTTGATGATGACGAACTCGAGCCCGAGGCGGCGGCGGAGTCCGGGCAGGTGGTCGGCCAGACCGTCGCGGCCCGACTTGCCGACCACGTCGCCGAAGAAAGCAAAGCGCATTCAGAGGTCCTTTCGGACGGCTATATACCCTGCCTCGGTCAGAATCCCATCCAGCGGCTGGTCGTGCGGCTCTCTCGGCAGATCGCCGCGCTCCTGACCGCTGTAGGCCAGGCCCACGAAGGCCGGTGGCGAGGGCTCACCGCGCAGGGCCGCCAGCGTCCGGTCATAGTGGCCGCCGCCCTGGCCGAGCCGATCGCCGCGGCGGTCGAAGGCCAGCAGCGGCACGATCACCAGGTCGGGCCGCACCAGGGGCGCCGAGGGCAGGGGGGCGGCGAGGCCGGTCAGATCCTTGGCCAGAGGTTCGCCCGGGCTCCAGGCGCGGAACACCAGCGGGGCGTCCGGCGCCTCGACAGCGGGCAGGGCCAGCGACCAGCCGGCCTTGCGCAGGGCCTCGCCCAGCGGCCGGGGATCCAGCTCCGCCCCCAGCGCCTTGTAGAGGGCGACGACGCCAACGCGGGTCTGGCCGGTCGCCGTCAACATGGCCCCTGCATGGTCGGCGGCCATCCAGTCGGCTTCCGGGTGTTCGACCATCAACGCCTTGCGCCGCGCCCGCGCATCGAGCCGCAGCGTGGCCTTGGCGGCGGCGAGGCGGAGGTCGGTCACACTGTGCGTCCTTCGACACGGCGGCTGCGCCGCCTGCTCAGGATGACTAGCCCAGAATTGTCATGGTGAGCAGCCTGCGCAGCAGGCGTGTCGAACCACGCAATGAGGCGGAAAAGGGTGGCGGCGCCGCGTAGAGCCGTGAAGGCGTTTCAATCCCCTCGGACCTGTCGTGGACAGGTGGGCGCCGTTTGCCAGGGTCCACGGACCCAAGCAGGGACAGCTCCCTAGAGGTGAATTAAGGTCCCCGGGATTAGTTTGCCTTCGACGAGAGCCGCAGCAGACCCGCCACCTGACAAGATAGGGGGTCGGGGGGGCGGTCACAAGCTCTCCCTCCCCCTTGTGGGGAGGGACAGGTCCGCGCAGCGGACCAGGGTGGGGCAAGGGGTGGCCGCTTTCGTCGTCGGGTGAGGATCACTGCTTGCCCCACCCGTCTCGTCTCGCTGCGCTCGCCGAGCCACCCTCCCCACAAGGGGGAGGGAGAACAGGTCGCCTTACCCCCCCGCGATCTTCTCGATGCGCCGGGCCGCGTTCTCCAGCGCCGCGACGGCCTTGACCTCGACCTTGGCCTGGTCGGTCTGCAGGCGGGCGACCTCGCCCTGCAGGTGGGTCAGGCGAAGCTTGAGGTCGGTCATCTCGTCGGCCAGCAGCAGGGCGCCCATCAGGAACAGCCGGGTCTCGCCCAGCTGGCCGACGTCCTGGCTGACCTGGCGGACCTGCTGGTCGAACAGCCTGGCGATCTCGGTCAGGTGGCGTTCCTGGCCGTCCTCGCAGCCGACGCTGTAGGGCTTGCCGTTGATGTTGACGGTGACCTGGGCCATCGGTCAGGCCTCCGCTTCGACGGGTTCGCCGAGGGCGGCGCGGATTTCCTCGATGGCGCGGCCGAGGGCTTCGGAGGCCTGGGCGCCTGCCTCTTCCAGCGCGCGCTCGCGGGCGCGGGCGGCGTCCAGCTCGGCGGCCAGTCGGGCGCGATCCTGGTCGAACAGGCCGCCCGCCTCGGCCCCGGCCACGGCCATTTTCTCGGCCATGCGGCTCTCGAGCATGGCGACCGCGCGCTCCAGCCGGCGCGCGGCCAGGTCGAGGGCGCTTCCTTCAGCCTCTCCCGTCATTCCGGCGGCTCCTTGATCTGCTGAATCTCTATAGCCTGCGCCGGGACGCGACAGGAAGGCGGGTTGAAAGAAACGCCCTCCCGTGCGAACGGGCGCCATCCGCGCAACACAGACTCAGTCCGAAGGCCCCGCCATGACCGTCAGCCCCGTGAAGATGGCCGACGCCATCCGCGTCCTCTCGATGGACGCCGTCCACGCCGCCAAATCCGGCCACCAGGGCGCGCCGATGGGCCTGGCGGATGTGGCCACCGTGCTGTGGACGAAGTTCCTGCGCTATGACGCGAGCAAGCCGGACTGGGCCGACCGCGACCGCTTCGTGCTGTCGGCGGGCCACGCCTCGATGCTGATCTACAGCCTGCTGCACCTGTCCGGCTTCAAGGCCGTGACCATGGACCAGATCCGCAACTTCCGGCAGTGGGGCAGCAACACCGCCGGCCACCCGGAGTACGGCCATACCCCGGGCGTCGAAGTGACCACCGGCCCGCTCGGCCAGGGCATCGCCACTGCCGTGGGCCTGGCCATGGCCGAGCGCTCGATGAACGCCCGCTACGGTGACGACCTCGTCGACCACCGCACCTGGGTCATCGCCGGCGACGGCTGTCTGATGGAAGGCGTCAGCCAGGAAGCCATCAGCCTCGCCGGCCGGCTAAAGCTCAGCAAGCTCACCGTGCTGTTCGACGACAACAACACCACCATCGACGGCGCCGCCACCATCTCCGAGACCGGCGACCAGGTCATGCGCTTCAAGGCGGCCGGCTGGGCGGTGAAGGCCGTGGACGGCCACGACCACGGCAAGATCGCCGCGGCGATGCGCTGGGCGACGAAGCAGTCGGTCCCGACCATGATCGCCTGCAAGACGAAGATCTCGAAGGGCGCGGGTCCGAAGGAAGGCGACGTCCACGGCCACGGTTACTCGCTGTTCGACGCCGAGGCGATCGAGGCGCGCAAGGCCATGGACTGGACCTCGCCCCCGTTCGAGATTCCGGCCGACATCGAGTCCGCCTGGCGCAAGGCTGGCCGCAAGGGCGGCTCGCAGCGCCGCAAGTGGGACGCCCGCCTGAAGGCCAGCGCCAGGGGCGCCGACTTCACCCGCGCCATGAAGGGCGACCTGCCGGCGAACGCCTTCGAGGCGCTTGAGGCCCATATCGCCGCCAACATCGCCGAGCCTGCCGCCAACGCCACCCGCATCCAAAGCGGCGCGGCCCTGACCGCCCTGACGCCCTCCATCCCGGAGATGATCGGCGGCTCGGCCGACCTGACCGGCTCCAACAACACCTTCGTCAAGGGCATGGCCGCCTTCGACGCGCCCGACTACGCCGGCCGCTACGTCCACTACGGCGTGCGCGAGCACGGCATGGCGGCGGCGATGAACGGCATGGCGCTGCACGGCGGCGTCATCCCCTACAGCGGCACCTTCATGTGCTTCGCCGACTACAGCCGCGCGGCCATCCGGCTGGGCGCGCTGATGGGCGTGCGGGTGATCCATGTGATGACCCATGACTCCATCGGCCTGGGCGAAGACGGCCCGACCCACCAGCCGGTCGAGCACCTGGCCTCCCTGCGCGCCATGCCCAACCTCAACGTCTATCGCCCGGCCGACGCGGTCGAGGCGGCCGAGTGCTGGCAGATGGCGCTGAAGACGAAGACGACGCCGTCGATCATGGCCCTGTCGCGGCAGAAGACGCCGGTGGCCCGCACCGTGGCCTCGACGGAAAACCTGTCGGCGAAGGGCGCCTATGAGCTGGCGGCGGCCGAGGGCGGTGCGGCCCTGGTGACGATCTTCGCCTCCGGTACGGAAGTCGGCATCGCCATGGCCGCCCGCCAGCAGCTGCAGGCCGGCGGCGTGCCGACCCGCGTGGTCTCCACCCCCTGCTGGGAGCTGTTCGAGGCCCAGCCCGCGAAGTACCGCGCCGAGGTGATCGGCAAGGCAAAGGTCCGGGTCGCGGTCGAAGCGGCGGTGAAGTTCGGCTGGGAACGCTTCAT
>JBIKTU010000100.1:0-6673 GCA_044347965.1 Caulobacter sp. | reverse complement strand
GTTCATCGGCGGGCGGTGGCGGGCCACGATGTCGGCCTGTTCGGCCCGGCGGACCGCGCCGGTGATGTTCAGGCGGGCGATGATCTCCGTGGCGCCATGGTCGACCCGGGCCTCGTCCCAGGTGTCAAACACGGCGCGGTGCAGGCTGTCGGTCTCGCCGGCGTGGATGATCTTCGCCGTGTCGCCGCTCCAGCTGACGAACAGGTAGTTGGCCCCGCCCGGCGACACCGGCTTGAGCTCCTCCAGTGCCTTGTAGCGGTACTGGGCGCCGGACTGGCCGGTAATGTCGAACTGCCGGGTCAAGCTGGTGCTCCCGTTGAAGATAAAAGGACAAAGCCCTGAAAACCCTGCGAAAGGGGCGAAAACGGGGCGATCATGGGTCTGCGAACGTTCCGATGTAGACGGACGACCCCCGGTCGGGGCGTCAGGAGGACGATGCGGTCAGACGGAACCGTCCGACCGTTGAATCGCGCCCTGGAACCAAAAGTCCAGAGCCTGACTCAGGCTCTAGCCGCGCTGCTTCTCGAGATGGCCGTCCTTCATGGCGAAGACGCGGTCCATATAGCGGGCGAGCTCGAGATTGTGGGTGGCGATCACGGCGGCGACGCCCGTGGTGCGGGCCAGCTCGTACAGCTGCTGGAAGACGGCGGTCGCCGTCTCCGGGTCGAGGTTGCCGGTCGGCTCGTCGGCCAGCAGCAGGCGCGGCTCGTTGGTCAGGGCGCGGGCGATGGCCACCCGCTGCTGCTCGCCGCCCGACAGCTGGGCCGGCTGATGGTCGAGACGCTCGCCAAGGCCGAGCCCGGTCAGCAGGGTTTCTGCCCGCTCCCGCGCATAGCCGCCGCCGCGGCCGGCGATCATGGCCGGCATGGCCACGTTCTCCAGCGCCGTGAACTCCGGCAGCAGGTGGTGGAACTGGTAGACGAAGCCGATTGTGGTCAGCCGGACCTTCGTGCGGACGCGGCTCGACAGCTTCGTGCAGTCCTGACCGACGACGCTGACCGTGCCGCCGTCGGGATGTTCCAGCAGGCCGGCGGCGTGCAGCAGCGAGGACTTGCCCGAGCCCGAGGGACCGATCAGCCCGACAATCTCGCCGGGCATGACGTCCAGGTCGACGCCCTTGAGCACCGGCAGGTCGCCCGATCGGGTGACATAGGTGCGCTTGACGCCACGCAGGGAGAGCACCGGGCTACTCATAGCGAAGCGCCTCCACCGGATCGAGGCGCGAGGCCAGCCAGGCCGGCAGCAGGGTGACGATGAAGCTCATGAACAGGGCCCAGGCCGTGACCAGCCCGACCTCGCTCCACTCGATCTTCGCCGGCACATGGCTCAGGAAGTAGATCTCCGGGTTGAACACCTGGGCGCCGGTGACGCCCTCGACCAGCTTCTGGATCGTCTCGATGTTCAGGCAGACGACCACGCCCAGGACCAGGCCGGTGGCCGCGCCCAGCACGCCGATCAGCGAGCCGGCCATGAAGAAGATGCGCATGATCGCGCCCTGGCTGGCGCCGACCGTGCGCAGGATGCCGATGTCGCGCCGCTTGTTCTGCACCATCATCACCAGACCGGCGATGATGTTGAGGGTGGTGATGGCCACCAGGATCATCAGGATCAGCCGCATGGCCGAGCGCTCGATCTGCAGGGCGTTGAAGAAGCTCTCGTTCTCCTGGGTCCAGTCGAAGACCAGGGCCGCCGGCCCGGCCGCGCGGGTCAGGGCGGGCTTCATGCCGATGGCCTCGTCGGCGCTCTCGAGCATGATCTCGATCTTGTCGACCGAGCCCTCGCGCCCGAAGAACAGCTGGGCCTGCTCAAGCGGCATGTAGATGAAGGCCTGGTCGAACTCGCTCATGCCGACCGAGAACACGCCGCCGACGGTATAGTCCTTCTGGTTGACGCTCTGGCCGAAGGCGGTGGTGGCGCCGGTCGGCGAGATCAGGGTCACCGGGTCGCCGGGCGAGACGCCGAGCGCGGCGGCCATGCGGTCGCCGATCAGGATCAGGTCGCCGCCGTAATCGCCCTGGCCATAGCCTTCGAGCGAGCCGCGCTTGATGTTGCCGGAGATGATCGCCGTGGCCTTCACATCGGCCGGAGACACGCCGCGCACGATGGCGCCGGTGATCTGGGCCGGGCCCATGACGATCACCTGGCCCTGGATCATCGGGGTGGCGCGGACCACGCCGGGGACCTTGCGGATGCGCTCGACGGCCGCGTCGCGGTCGGGGCTGCCCAGGATGCCGCCGGCGACATAGGCGTGGCCGTTGAAGCCCAGAAGCCGGTCCAGCAGCTCGGACCGGAAGCCGTTCATCACGCTCATCACGGTGATCAGCGCGAACACCGCCATGGCGATGCCGACAAAGGCGAAGATGGTCACCAGCGCCACGCCGCCGCTCTTGCGGACGGCCAGCAGGTAGCGGAACGCGATCGCCCGCTCCCAGAGCCCGAACGGGGCCGCGCCGGAGGCCATGGGTTGGCTCATCCCGACTTGCCCGTCAGGCCGGCGATGACCGCGTCAAGCGGCGCGACCGACTTCTCGCCGGTGGCGCGGTTGCGGATCTCGACATTGCCTTCGGCGATCGACTTGGGGCCGACGATCATCTGCCAGGGCAGGCCGATCAGGTCGGCGGTGGCGAACTTGCCACCCGGGCGCTCGCTGGTGTCGTCATAGAGCACGGTCTTGCCGGCCGCAGTCATGGCCGCATAGGTCTTCTCGCAGGCCGCGTCGCAGGCTTCGTCGCCGACCCGCAGGTTGATCAGGGCCAGGTCGAACGGCGCGACGGCCTCCGGCCAGATGATGCCGTTCTCGTCGTGGCTGGCCTCGATGATGGCCCCCAGCAGGCGCGAGACGCCGACGCCGTAGCTGCCCATGTGCACGACATGGTCCTGGCCGTCGGGGCCGCTGACGCGGGCCTTCATCGGCTCGGAGTATTTGGTCCCGAAGTAGAAGATGTGGCCGACTTCGATGCCGCGGGCGGTCAGGCGCTTGTCCTCCGGGATGGCGGCGTAGGCGGCCTCGTCATGCATCTCGTCGGCGGCGGCGTAGAGGCTGGTGCGGGCCTCGACCAGCGGCGACAGGTCGCCGTCCCAGTCGACGTCGGGGCCCGGGGCGCCCATCTCGACCAGATCCTTGTGGCAATAGATCTGGCTCTCGCCGGTCTCCGCCAGGACGATGAACTCGTGGGAAAGGTCGCCGCCGATCGGGCCGGTGTCGGCGCGGGTCGGCACGGCCTTCAGCCCCATGCGGGCGAAGGTGTTGAGGTAGGCGATGAACATGCGGTTGTAGGCCGCCCGGGCGCCGGCCTCGTCGAGGTCGAAGCTGTAGGCGTCCTTCATCAGGAACTCGCGGCCGCGCATGACGCCGAAGCGCGGGCGGCGCTCGTCCCGGAACTTCCACTGGATGTTGTAGAGGTTCTTGGGCAGGTCCTTGTAGCTCTTCACCGAGGCGCGGAAGATGTCGGTGACCACCTCCTCGGCCGTGGGGCCGTAGAGCAGGTCGCGCTTGTGGCGGTCGGTGATGCGCAGCATCTCGTCGCCATAGGCCTCGTAGCGGCCGCTCTCGCGCCACAGGTCGGCCAGCTGCAGGGTCGGCATCAGGAGCTCGATGGCGCCGGCGCGGTCCATCTCCTCGCGCACGATCTGCTCGACCTTCTTGAGCACCCGCAGGCCCAGCGGCAGCCAGGCGTAGATGCCGGCGGCCTCCTGCTTGATCATTCCGGCGCGCAGCATCAGCTGGTGCGAGACGATCTGGGCGTCGGACGGCGCTTCCTTGAGCGTGGGCAGAAAAAAGCGCGACAGGCGCATCGATATCCCCGGGTGGACCAAGCAGGGGCTGACTTAGCCTCCGCCCCCCTGCATTGGCAACGCGGGCGGCGAAAAGAAGGCCGCCGGACCAGCCGGCGGCCTTTCAGTCATCGTCGGGGAAAAACGCCACGGAGCAAGACCGGCGAACCGGCCTCCATGACCACAGGCTAGCGCTGCTTCGCGAGCGGCCACGAGCGCGTCCCGTCGGCCGAACCCCAAGCAGGGGGAATCGCCCAAAGAATGGGCGCTCCCGCCCATGCCGTGCGCCCGTCGCCCAATTGGCGGGCGAAAATCAGTAGTTAGTGGGCATCTGCGGTAGGGTCACGATGCCGGACTTGATGACCGCGAACAGGATCAGCCACAGCACTGCCGACACCCAGGTGGTGGTGATGAACTTCTTCTTCAGGTTCGGATTGACCGGCGCGCCGGGATCGCCGCCGCCCGGCACATCCAGCCCCTCCTCCGCATAGGTGCGGTTGCCCAGCGGCAGGACGGCGAACAGCACCGTCCACCAGAGGGTCAGGTAGATCGCGAATCCGGTGAGCAGTCCCATCAGTGGGCGTCCTTCGGGGTTTCCATCAGTTCGACCAGCATGCCGCCCATGTCCTTGGGATGCACGAAGATGATCAGGGTGCCGTGGGCGCCGATGCGCGGCTCGCCCAGCACCGTGGCGCCCTTGGCGACGAGCGCGTCGCGGGCCTCGTGGATGTTCTCCACCTCGAAGCAGATGTGGTGCTGGCCGCCCTTGGGGTTCTTGGCCAGGAAGCCGTGGATCGGGCTCTTCTCGCCATAGGGTTCGATCAGCTCGATCTGACTGTTGGGCAGGTTGACGAAACAGACCCAGACGCCCTGCTCCGGCATGGCCCATTTGTCGGTCACCGAGGTCGCGCCCAGCAGGTCGCGGTACATCTTCACCGACTCATCGATGGAGGGGGTGGCGACGCCGACGTGGTTGAGCTTGCCGATCATATGCGGACTCCGGATGGATCTTGCGGACGGCGGTGGTCTACACCGCCTGCCCGCCCCTTGCTACGCCTGCCGTCGCGGCACGAAGAGACCGATGGTCAGCAGGCCGAAGACGAAGCCGCCCAGGTGCGCCTGCCAGGCGATGCCGGCCACCTCGCCGCCCATGCCGCCCATCACCCCGAAGGCGACGGCGACGATGACATTGGCGATGATCGGCCCGGTCAGCTGGCGCGCGACGTCCATGGACAGCAACGGAAGGACTACGCCCTCGCGCGGCAGGCGGATCACCGCCGCCCACAGGCCGAAGATGGCGCCGGACGCCCCGACCACCGCCCCGCCCTCCGGGCTGAGCAGCAGCCAGGCCAGACTCCCGGCGAGGCCGGCGCCGAGATAGAAGACCAGCCACTTCAGCTGGCCGCCGAGGCTGGGGCCCAGGCGCCGGGACAGGATCATCCCGAAGGGCAGCAGGGCCGACAGGTTCATCGCCAGGTGCAGGAAACCGCCGTGCATGACCATCGAGGTCAGCAGCGTCCACCACCGCCCCTCGGCCAGGGCCTGACCGCTGAAGGCGCCCAGCAGCTCGACCTCCCAGCCGGGGCCGGCGGGCGACCGCATCCACATCTGGATCAGGAAGGCCACGCCGGTCAGGGCCAGAACCAGGAACAGCGCGCGGTTCTCCGCCCACTTGATGCCGAGGGAGGTGTCTTCGGGCTCCTGCGCCGACGCGAGCTGCGGCGCGCTGGCGGGCTCGGCGGCGCCCCAGGGCCGAGGCGGGTCGCGGCGCGGATCGTCCGAAGGCGGGTGCGGGGTGTCCATGGACCTCAAGTGGCGACGTGAGGTCGCGGGGTCAATGCGCGCGAAGGCGGCGGCGCTCGAAGAGGCCGGCGAGCAGACCGACGGCGGCGCCTGCGAGATAGCTTGCCCAGGGCAAACCCAGAAGCATCGCCTGGCTGTCGATCACCCACAGGGCAAGTTGCCAGAGCCAGACGCCCAAGGCCGCGGCAATCGCCAAGTGGCCCGCAATGCGTGCGATCCATAGGCCGACTACGCCTCCATGCCGCTCCAGCCCGTGCAGGGCTAAGAACCCAAGCAATGCGAGCGCCCAAAACAACGTAAGCGCCTCAAAACTCCCAATGACTGATAACAACGCAAAATCGTCGAATAGCAGGTATCCGGCTTGTAAGGTTATGCAGGCATTGATCCAGTAATTTCGGGCAATTCGAAAATCTCTCTCATGGCTTTCTTTTCTACTTTCGGCCACGTCAACGCCACCGTTGGCGAACATTGATCGGAATCGACCCGACCAGAAGTGGTAGAAGAAGAGACCTCCAGCCGCAGCCCACGGTTCGGAATAGAACGCCGCCGTTCCGAAAAGAAAATGCGCCGCAGCCCCTGCTGCGGCGGCCGCGAAGAAAACTGCAGGCGTCCGCCACCCGCCCATCCAGGCCGGGTTAGCTGTCAAGGTCGGAGTCAGGCCGAAGAGGAAGAGCATCGAGCCGAGGAAGATGAACGGCCAGGCCGCTACTGGGAGGAAGGCGTGGCTGAGGAGCGTCCACCAACGCCCTTGGGCAAGCGCCTCGGCTGAGAGACCGTAGACCGATTGATCAACAACGCCGTCCGGGCCGGGCGGCTCAATGACGGTGCCGGCTACGATGCCGAGGGCGAGGATCAGCGCCGGCCAACCATGGCGGAGTATAGTCCAGCCCTGACTGAGGGCAGGTCGGCCTTGCCCTGCGACGCCGCCACCGAGGCCGCGGGTCGTAGACCGCGTTTGGCCGCTTGCTATCCTCTCGAGCGGCGAAGATTTCGGCACATTGCATCCCCCAAGCCGAACATAAGCCTAGCGGGCGGGCGCCGACGGCTCAACCCTCAGTTCAGATCCGCAGCACGGTCGTCTCGACCACCGGGCGCC
>JBIKTU010000099.1:0-6833 GCA_044347965.1 Caulobacter sp. | reverse complement strand
TTTGCCGAACATGATCTCCGACGCCGATGCCGAGGCCAGCAGCACCTCCAGCACCCGGTTGGACTTCTCCTCGATGACGCTGTTCAGCAGAATGCCGGCCCCGGTCAGGATCATCGACCAGAGCAGGAAGGCCGCCGCGAAGCCCACGATGCCTGGCAGCCGGTCACGCAGGACCACCTGTCCCCCGCCCTCGGCCCGGGGCGAGAAGGATGTCACCTTGGGCGACAGCGCCTGGGCAGCCTCCAGGGCCTCCGCAGGGACGCCCAGCGCGGCCAGGCGCCTGTCCCGCATCACATCGCCCACCGCCCGGCTGATCGCCCGTTCCAGCGACTGGTCGGTCAGGGTGTTGCTCCAGAAGTCGATCAGGACCGTCTCGCCCGAGCCGCGGATGACCGCCACGGCCGTCAGGGGGTTCTCGCCCGAGAGCCAGATCCTGATCTGGGCGTCCAAGGGCTGGTCGGCGCTCGGCGCCCTGTCGACGATCCGCGCCCGCGCGCCGGCGCCGCTGCCAGCCTTGAGCGCTTCCAGCACGGGCGCGGCGAAGGCCTGGCCCGTCTGGTCGATGACGGCGATCGAGGGCGGCGGCGAGCGGCTTTCCAGATAGGTGGGCGCCCCGAACGCGGCCGCGCCGATCAGCGGCATCAGCAGCATCGAGAGCCAGAAGCCGACCGTGCGAACATAGGCGCCGTACTCCCGGGCGGCGATCTTGAGCAGACGGCTCATTGGCTGCTCTCCCCGCCGGTCAAAGTGATGAAGGCGTCGTGCAGGGTCGGTTCGCGCAGCTCGAAACGGGATACGTCGAGGCCGGCGGCAAAGGCGGCCTTCAGCGCATCCTGGCCCGCCGCGCCCTTGGGCAGGGCTGCGGTGAACCGACGGATGCCGTCCTCCGTCGTCTCGACCGTGACATGGCCCACCCCCGGCAGCGCGGCGACGGCCGCCTCGTCAATCGCGCCCTCCAGCACCAGGGCGCGCGGCGCGTGACCCCGCGCCTCGGCCACGGTGCCGTCGAACACCTTCTTTCCTCTGGCCAGCAGGACGACGTGGTCGCAGAGCCGCTCGGCGTGCTGCATGACATGGGTGGAGAACACCACCGTGGCGCCCCGCGCGGCGAGGTCGCGGATCACGGTCTCCAGCGACAGCTGGTTGACCGGATCAAGGCCGCTGAAGGGTTCGTCGAGGATGACCAGCTCCGGCTCGTGGACGATGGCGCTGATCAGCTGGACCTTCTGGGCCATGCCCTTGGACAGATTGCGGATCTGGCGGCGGGCGGCGCCGCCGAGGCCCTGGGCCTCGAGCAGGGCCAGCGCGCGCCTGCGGCACTCGGCCCGCGGCACGCCCTTCAAACCGCCAAGGAAGACGATGGCGTCCAGCGGCGTCATCCGGCGGTAGAGTCCGCGCTCCTCGGGCAGGAAGCCGATGCGCTCGCGCACGGAACGGGCGTCAGGCGCGCCCAGCACGTCGATACGACCGGCGGTCGGCGCCACCAGACCCAGCACCATGCGGATCGAAGAGGTCTTGCCCGCCCCGTTGGGCCCGAGGAAGCCGAGGATCTTGCCCCGCCGCGCGGAGAAGGAGAGGTCGTCCACGGCGGTGAAGGCGCCGTAGCGCTTGGTCACCCCTTCGAGCTGCAGCGCCGCGTCCATACCCACCCCGAATCAATGCCGTGATCTACTGAGTAGCCGGGCCGTCACCGCGCACGAAGAGCACGGCCTTCACGATTTCGTCCGCGAAGCCTTCGCCGAGCAGGGTAGCGTGGCCTGCTCCGTCCACGTGACGAATGTAGCCACGGGTCGAGGCGCGGGCCGGGGCGGTCTGAACCGACTTCCATTGTTCGCGACCGGCCTCAGAGCCGGCGGTGACCACGGCGACCGGCAGGGCCGGATCGTAGGGCGGCAGCGCCCCGGCCTGCTTGGAGGCGGCCAGCCATTGTTCGACCTCCCGCGCGGCCCAGCGGTTGTGCGCGCCGGAGGCAAAGGCGCGCCGCTTGTCGCGCGCCGCCTCGGAGGGCAGGCCGATGCGGTCGCCCATCCAGGGCGAGACCGGCTTGAACAGGCCGATCGAGGCCCCCCAGCCGGCGACCCGCGAGGCCGCGGCGAAGCGACCGATCCATTTGCTGGCGATCGGCAGATCGGCGGCCGCCGGCGTAGCGGCATCGACCAGCACGAGGCCGACGACCTTGTCCGGATTGCGCCCGGCGAACAGGCGCGCGTAGAGGCCGGCCATCGAGTGACCGACGTAGATGTAGGGGCCCGGCTCACCCGAGGCGGCCAGCATGGCTTCGAAGTCACTCGCCACGGCGACGCCATCCCTGGGGTTCGGCCCCGGATCGGACCGTCCCAGGCCGGCGCGGTCATAGGCGCAGGACCGGATGCCGCGCTCCGCGAGACGGACCTGCACCGCCCCCCAGTCCGCCGACAGTCCAAACGCCCCCGCCTCCATGACCACGACCGGCCCCCCGCCCGTCGGGCCGAGACAGACGAGATTCAGCGACCGGCCGCCGATATCGATCATGCGGCCGCGCGCCGGCGGCTGGCTGGCGGCGGACATAAGGCCTCCGATGGCGATGAAACAGAGCAGAGCGAGGGTCAGACCCGCCGCCGCCCTCGGGACGAGCTTGAGCATGAACCCAATCTAGTGAAGGTTCGCGGCGCGGGAAGAGCGGAGGAGGCTTTAAATGCTGCGTTCGGTGCTGGGCGTGATCATCGGGATCATCAGCGGCTTTGTTGTGATCTACGCCGTGGAACACGTCGGCCAGCTGATCTGGCCGGTCGCGACGGAGCTGGACCTGAAGGACAAGGCCGCGGCCGCCGCCTTTCTGGCCGCGATGCCGATCGGCGGCCTTGTCACCGTGGTCGTCGCCTGGATCCTCGGCGCCTACACCGGCTCCATGGTCGCCCTGCTGATGTCCGACCGACGGCGGATCGCGGGCATCATTCCTGCGGCGTTGATCTTCGCGGCGACGGTGCTGGTGCTGTTCATGCTGCCGCATCCGCTATGGATGGCGGTCGCTGGCCTGGGCGGCATCATCGGGGCGGGCTGGCTGGCGGACCGGCTCTTCGCCCGGGCCGGCTGACGTCTAGCCTGAGGTCGAGGCGACTTCGCCGGAAGATATCGCCGAAGGGCTTCCCGCGGGCGAGGGGGCGCGGGAGGTCGTCGTCGCTCCATCCACGTTCGGGCCGAGCATCGGCGTGGCGGGCTTGATCACCGCCCGAACCCGGCTGTCGGCCCTGGCGACCGCCACGACCGGTTTGTCCGCGGCCTTCGTCTTGCGCGCCAGGACCTGCTCCGGCCAACTGGACACCTGGGCCACCCGGACGCGACGCGGGAACTGTGACGCAAGGGCCAGCGGCAGGTCCGCTTCGGACCTGAAGGCACGGCCAAGAAAGACCACCGGATTGAGCGGCTTGCCGTCGTAGCGGATCTCGAAATGCAGGTGCGCGCCGGTGGAGCGGCCGCTGGAGCCGACATAGCCGACAACCTGGCCCGGCTTGACCACGGTCCCGGCCTTCAACGGCGCCGTGCGGCCGAGATGGGCGTACAGGGAGGTCAGCCCGCCTGCGTGGCGAATCTCGATGAAGCGGCCATAGCCGCCGTCCACGCCACGTCGCAGGACGACGCCGCCCATCGTGGCCCGCACCGCCGAGCCGGCCGGCGCGGCGATGTCGACGCCTTCGTGAAGGCGTCCGCCTTCCTCCCAGGGCATCTTGCGCAGACCGAACGGCGAATTGACCGCGTGGCCGGCCAGGGGAGAGACGAAGAAGAACCTGGGCAAGCCCGCATGTTCGACCGCAGCAGCGTCAGCGGCGCGCGCCTCGATGACGGCGGCCTTTTCCGCCGCCATACGCTCCTGGCGGGACGGCAGGCTGGCCTGGGCGGTCGCCACGGCGACCGAGCCCATCAGCAAAGCCGCGAGCCCAACGCCAAGGATCGGCGGTAAGCGGGTCTCGCGGGAAAGCAATTCACCGAACAATGATCGGCCTCGTATAGCGCTGTCGAGCTTTATGCAGGATGCGAACAGGTCTGGTGCACAAGCTTCGACGTTCGGGCATGAACAGGGGCCCGATATGCTGACCCATCCTGGCGATAGTGTGTCCGGGAGCGCGGCTATCTACTCGGGCGAAGGTTAAGATTCAACCTCAGGGGCAGACTGCATTCTGGAGTTGGTTTCGCGTTTCTGTCCTGGGTAGCCGTCCACGACCGACGCACCCGCCCGCCGGGGCACTACGGCTTGGGCGTGATCGGGACCTCGTCGCATCCCGTAGGACGGACTCGTTGAGATCCGGTTCAAGGAAGCGGCGACGTCAGGCCGGGTATCTGTCCCGCATGATCGAGACGCTCAGCTCGGCCAGCTTTCGCAGCACGCCCAGGTCCACGCCCGACAGCTTGCCGATGTAGAGACAGGACTTGCCGGTCTTGTGCGGGCCGAGCCGATCCAGCAGGTCCAGCTCCTCGGCGACGCCGCTCAGGACGTAGAGCACCATGTTGGCCTTGCGCGGCGAAAAGCCGACGATCGGCCAGTCGCCGGTGGGCCCCTTGTAGCTGCCGTAGCCGATGATGCTGCCCCCCCACAGGACCGGCTTCTCGCCGGTGACCTCGGCGAGCAGCTTCGCGATCACCTTGCCGTCCTCTCGGCGGATCGGGTTCTCGACGGCGTCGAGAAAGGCCTCGACGGAGGCGTCCGTGGGCTTGGTCTTGGGTTCGGCGGGCATGGAAATACCTTATAGATTGTATTGGTACAGATTGCGTGTATATATAGCGCCGAGGAAATCGCGGCGCTCATGTCCATGCCGATCATCTCTGTGTTTTTCGGGATCGTCATCCGGATCAATTTTGATGACCACAACCCACCCCATCTCCACGCGGAGTATGGCGACAGGGAAGCCATCTTTGATCTGCGAAGTGGCGAGGCCTTGGCCGGGAAGATCCCGAGAGCGGCGACACGGCGGGTCAAACAATGGATCTTGCTCAATCAAGCGGCGTTGGCCGAAAACTGGGATCGGGCTTACAACATGAAGCCGACCCTCAAGATCCCGGGACTGGATCAGGAATGACCTTCAAGCTCGTAAAGGCGCGCCGGGTTAGGGCGCTTCCTGGCTACAGGCTGGATCTCACGTTTTCAGACGGGTCGAGCGGCATCGCCGATATCAGTGAGTTCGTGCTGTCCGGCGGCGAGGTGGTCCAGCCGCTGGTCGATGAGGCCTACTTCGCCCGCGTGTTCCTCGAGATGGGTGTGCCGACCTGGCCGAATGGCTGCGACATTGATCCGACGAACGCCCGGATGAAACTGGAAGCTGCGGGGCTCCTCAAGGAACAGGGAGCGGCGGCGTAGGGCGGCGCGAAACCCGCCATTGATCGCTTGGCGGAGCATGATTTCGGGCCGCTCCGCAGCCTAGCGGCTCGCCGCCGCGCCGCCGCCCCAGGCCGAGATCCCGATCAGGAAGCCGAAGTCATACCAGCGTCCAGCGTTGGGAAAGGCGTACATGCGGACATCGTCATTGAAGAGGCTGACAATGAAGGCGATCGGCGCGACGATGCCATGCCAGAGGCCCGACCAGAACGCTGGCGTCCCCGCGGCGCCGGCAGGCTGAGAAGCGCAGGCGCCAAGAGCGCCGATCGCCAGCACGGCGACAGCCGCCAAAGTCGCTCGCCCAGCCCTGGTAAGCTTCATTCCAAACCTCCGCGCGGGACCCATGGAGCCTCAGGCTAGAGGTTCTTGACGATCCCCTCGACCATCTTCTTGGCGTCGGCGAACAGCATCATGGTGTTGTCGCGGAAGAACAGCTCGTTCTCGACGCCGGCGTAGCCCGAGCTCATGCCGCGCTTCACGAACAGCACCGTCCGGGCCTTCTCCACGTCGAGGATCGGCATGCCGTAGATGGCGCTGGTGGTGTCGGTCTTGGCGGCCGGGTTGGTGACGTCGTTGGCGCCGATGACGAAGGCGACGTCGGCGGTCGGGAACTCGGCGTTTATGTCCTCGAGCTCGAAGACCTCGTCATAGGGCACGTTGGCCTCGGCCAGCAGCACGTTCATGTGGCCCGGCATGCGGCCGGCGACGGGGTGGATGGCGTACTTCACCTCCACGCCCTCTTCCTTCAGCTTGTCGGCCATCTCGCGCAGGGCGTGCTGGGCCTGGCTGACGGCCATGCCGTAGCCGGGGACGATGATCACCTTGGAGGCGTTCTTCATGATGAAGGCCGCGTCCTCGGCGCTGCCCGTCTTCACGGGACGGGTCTCGACCTTGCCGCCCGCCGCCGCTGCGCTGTCGTCGGCGCCGAAGCCGCCGAGGATCACCGAGACGAAGCTGCGGTTCATCCCCTTGCACATGATGTAGCTGAGGATGGCGCCGGAGCTGCCGACCAGGGCGCCGGTGATGATCAGGGTGACGTTCTCGAGCGTGAAGCCCAGCGCCGCCGCCGCCCAGCCGGAGTAGCTGTTCAGCATCGACACCACGACCGGCATGTCGGCGCCGCCGATCGGGATGATCAGGGTCACGCCGATCAGCAGGCTGAGCGCGAAGATGGCCCAGAAGGCCCAGATGGCCGTGCCGCCGCTCATCACCAGGATGACGGTCAGCACCACGATGCCGGCCAGGATGGCGAGGTTCAGCAGGTGGCGGGCGGGCAGCAGGATCGGCGCGCCGCTCATGTTGCCGTTCAGCTTGGCGAAGGCGATCACCGAGCCGGTGAAGGTCACCGCGCCGATGGCCAGGCCCACGGCCAGCTCGATCAGCGACTGCAGGTGAATATGGCCGGTCGCCTCGTCGGCGATGCCGTAGGCGGCGGGGGTGTAGATTGCGGCCACGGCCACGAGGCAGGCGGCCATGCCGACCAGGC
>JBIKTU010000098.1:0-6851 GCA_044347965.1 Caulobacter sp. | reverse complement strand
CGTCCTCGCCGATCGCCGCGTCACGGCCTTCAACCGCCGCCAGGGCCGAGCCCTTGACGATCGGAATGTCGTCGCCCGGGAACTGGTAGCTCGACAGAAGTTCGCGAACTTCCATCTCGACCAGCTCCAGCAGCTCCTCGTCGTCGACCATGTCGACCTTGTTCATGAACACCACCAGCGCCGGAACGCCCACCTGGCGGGCCAGCAGGATGTGCTCGCGCGTCTGCGGCATCGGGCCGTCAGCGGCCGACACCACCAGGATCGCGCCGTCCATCTGCGCCGCGCCCGTGATCATGTTCTTCACGTAGTCGGCGTGGCCGGGGCAGTCGACGTGGGCGTAGTGACGGTTCGCCGTCTCGTATTCCACGTGCGCGGTGTTGATCGTGATGCCGCGGGCCTTCTCTTCCGGCGCCGCGTCGATGTCCGCGTAGTTCTTCGCCGTCGCGCCACCGGACTTCGCCAGCGTGATCGTGATCGCAGCCGTCAGCGTCGTCTTGCCATGGTCAACGTGACCAATCGTGCCGATGTTGCAGTGCGGCTTGTTACGTTCAAACTTTTCCTTGGCCATGTTCTCTACCTTGGGGCTGGCGGCGTGTGTCGTGAATAGGGGACTGGAGCGGGTAGCCGGGATCGAACCGGCATCCTCAGCTTGGAAGGCTGCTGCACTACCATTGTGCTATACCCGCGCCTTTCCGGCGGGATCGCCGTAGTCTCCTGTTCGTTCGAGGTCCCGGCGCCGGGGACGGAGCTCATCGCGCGTGGTGGGGGAAGTAGGACTCGAACCTACGAAGCTTTCGCAGCGGATTTACAGTCCGCCCCCTTTGCCGCTCGGGACATTCCCCCTCGCGCGATGGTGCTCTTTCCTTGGCGGCCAGCCCCTTCGCGGCTAAGCGAAGCGACCTGGGCCCCAAATCGGAGCGCGTCTTATAGTGTCCTCGTCTGATGAACGCAACGACCGGAAACAAGGCTTTCGGCATCGCCCGGAAAAGCCCGGAAAGCCGCGCCCGCAAAGGGTTTCCGCCGGGGATGCGAAGGACTGGCTGTGGGGAGTCCACGCCGTCGAGGCCGCTCTGGCGAACCCGGCGCGCCCCGCGCCACGCCGGCTTCTGGCCACCGAGGACCGCGCCAGGACGCTGAGTCGGCGCTTCCCCGGGACGCGGATCGAGACCGTCGAGCCGCATGATATCGGCCGCCAGCTGCCGCAGGGCGCCGTCCACCAGGGCCTGGCGCTGAAGATCGACCCGCCCGAGGCGCTCTCTATAGTGGACATCGGCAGCCCGGCCGACGGCGTGCTGGTCATGCTGGACCAGCTGACCGATCCGCAGAATGTCGGGGCCATCTTCCGCTCGGCGGCCGCGTTCGGCGCAAAGGGCATGATCCTGCAGGATCGCCACGCGCCGGCGTTGTCCGGAGCGCTGGCCAAGGCGGCCGTCGGAGCGGTCGATCGCCTGCCGCACGCGATCGTGGTCAATCTGTCACGGGCCCTGGAGCAACTCTCCGAAATGGGGTGGCGGGTTGTCGGACTCGACGGCGCCTCGGAGGTCGACCTTGACGTGGCGCTGGACGGCGCACCCACGGTTCTGGTGATGGGATCGGAGGGCGAAGGCTTGCGCCGCCTGGTCTCGGAACACTGCGACGTCCTGGCGCGCATCCCCATGCCGGGCGGGTTCGAAAGCCTGAACGTCTCCAACGCCGCAGCCATCGCCCTGTACGAGGCCGCTCGCAAACGCGGCTGAATTCGCGCCTCAGGGGAAAGGTTACTCAAATCTGAACGAACCGTTTTGATTTCGTCGCCAAGGCGTGTTTCTCTGCGCGCCTGTGAGCGGACGGGGGCCAATTCGACCCCGTCTTCTTCGGCATGGGATCGGGGGTTCCGATGTTGAACGGCCTAGTTCGTCTGTCGGCGTGCGTTGCGTCAGGCGTTGCATTTCTGGCTCTGACCGGGTGTGGCGGTGGTCAGCCGGATGACGGCTACGCCGGTCCGCCGCCGGCAGCCTATGACCGCGGAAGTTCCGCGCCGGTGCTGATGGGCTCGACGCCCTCTGCGCCCCCGGCGCGTCCAGCCGCTGACGCCGGCCTGGCCGGCGGCCTGTCCTCCGGGATGGCCCCCATTCCCAACCCCGCCGACCTGACTCGCGCCGAGCGGGTCCGGTACTACGGCCACAAGTATGACCATCTGCCCGAGCCCAAAGGCCGGAAGGCGACGGACGCCTCCGCCTCGCCCGCCTATCCCCTGATCGTGCGGCGGCGGGCCGACGGCTCGCTTGAAATCTCGATGCGGCCGATCGCGAACCCCGAGGACATGTCCGCGGCCGAGCGCCGCCGCGTCTATGGCAACCGCTACGCGCCCCGTCCGACGGTCGGCTGGTCGCCCCGCCGGCTGTGGAGCGGCGACGCCGCACCCAAGCCGGCCGCGAAGGTCGCCCCGGCCCCGAAGGTCGCCGCCGCCCCGGCCAAGCCGGTCGCCCTCAAGCCCGCGCCCAAGCCTGTAGCCGCCGCACCCGCCAAGCCGGTCGTCGCCGCGCCCGCGCCCAAGCCGGTCGCGCCGCTGGCCACGGCGCCGGTCGTGGCGGCCGCCAGCATCGCCCCGGCCGCCGCCGCCGCCGCGCCCAAGCTCACCCCCGGCGAGCAGCTCAGCGCCGCCGTCCGCCCGGAAGTGATGAAGGGCGCTGTCCTGACCGTGCCGGAGGGCCTCGCCAAGGGTGAGGAGTCCAAGGTCTCCCTCGCCCTGCCCGCCAACCTGATGGACGTGATCAAGCGCGAGGCCGCCAAGCTCGGGCTCGGCAAGGACGCCCGCAAGGCGGAGGTGTCGGCCAACCTGAGCGGCGACGGCTACGAGATCACCCCCGCCGGCGACCAGACCCAGGCGCTCAAGGCTGGCGAAGCCACGCGCTTCGACTGGAACGTCAAGCCCGGCGCCGGCGACAAGGCCCCGCTGAAGGCGACGGTCGACGGCACGCTGACTGGTGACAAGAAGACGCAGACGACCTTCTCGCTGGCCTCGATTGAACAGGCGGTCGCCCCCGTCGTCGAGGACGCAAAGGCCGCCGCGAAGGGCTTCAAGTTCCCGGCGCTATCGCTCAAGTCTCTCGCCATCCCGGGCATGAAGCCGGTCACCCTGCCCGGTATTGGCACGGTGCAGTCTGAAAAGCTGGTCGCCGCCGGCCTGGCCCTTCTGGCCCTGCTGCTGGTCATCGCCATGGCCCGCAACGCCAGCGCCGCCCGCGCCCGTTCAGAGCGCCGTCGCAAGTTCCGCACCATGCAGGACTCCGGCCATCTCGAGCCTGATCATGAGCCCGCCCACGCGCCGGTGTCCCAGCCCTACGTCAACCCGATGATCGCCGCTGCCGGCGGCGCCGTGGTTGGCGCGGCGGTCGCTCATGCCGCGCACGACGATCACCACGGCCATGACGCCCACGGTCACGACGCGCACGCGCCTGACGCTCACGGTCACGACCCGCACGCCGCCGACGGTCATCATGATCATCACGGCCACGCTCCCGATCATGGCCACGGCCATGGCCACGACGCCCACCCCGTCGCTCACCATCCCGAGCCGGCCCACGGCCACGACGATCACGGCCATGACGCTCACGCGCCGGAAGCCCACGCTCCGGACGGCCACGCCCATGACGACCATGGTCACGCGGCTGATGGCCACGCCGCCGATCATGGCCACGCCGCCCATCCTGTCGCCCATCACCCCGAGCCGGCGCACGGCCACGACGATCACGGCCATGACGCCCATGCGCCGGGAGCCCACGCCCCGGACGGCCACGCCCATGACGACCATGGTCACGCGGCTGATGGCCACGCCGCCGATCATGGCCACGCCGCCCATCCTGTCGCCCATCACCCCGAGCCGGCGCACGGCCACGACGATCACGGCCATGACGCCCATGCGCCGGAGGCCCACGCTCCGGACGGCCACGCCCATGACGACCATGGGCATGATGGACATGGCCACGCCGCCGATCACGGCCACGCCGCCCATCCCGTCGCCCATCACCCCGAGCCGGCGCACGGTCATGACGACCATGGCCACGACGCTCACGCTCCGGAAACCCACGCTCCGGAAGCCCATGCCCACGACGATCACGGCCATGACGCACATGGCCATGGCGCCGACCATCACCACAAGGAACCCGCCCACGCCTGAGGCGTTCGCCGGTCATCCCTGAAAAGACGCAGCCGACGGCCACTTGAACGAGGCCGTCGGCTGTCGCATTGAGGCGACATGCTCGAACAATTCTCCGGCCCTCTCATCGCCCTCGGGCAAGTCCTGATGATCGACCTGGTCCTGGCCGGCGACAACGCCGTGGCCGTGGGCCTCGCCGCTGCCGGCCTGGCGGAGAAGGACCGCAAGAAGGCGATCTTCTACGGCCTGATCGCGGCCGTGATCATGCGGATCGGCTTTGCCCTGATCACCACCCAGCTGCTGGGCATCATCGGCCTGCTGTTCGCCGGCGGGATCCTGCTGCTCTGGGTCTGCTGGAAGATGTGGCGGGAACTGAGCGAGCAGGCCGCGCCCGACGAGGCCGACGCCGAGGCGGTGCTCGACAGCGATCCGGCGACCCAGCCGCGCGCGGGGACCAAGCCCAAGACCTTCCGCCAGGCCTTCACCCAGATCCTGATCGCCGACCTGTCGATGTCGCTGGACAACGTGCTGGCCGTGGCCGGCGCGGCCCGCGAGCACCCGTTCATCCTGGTCTTCGGCCTGCTGCTGTCGATCGCCCTGATGGGCGTGGCGGCGACCTACATCGCCAAGCTGCTGCATCGTTACCGCTGGATCGGCTACATCGGCCTGATCGCGGTGCTCTATGTGGCCCTGAACATGATGTGGGAGGGCCACCGCCAGATCGTCGTCCGCGCCCTGCAGGTCGACTCCTACAATGCCGTGATGCCCGGTTTCGCCGACATCAAGGCCAGGGAACTCGGGCACGGCTGCGGCGTGGAGAAGGCCGGCGCCGTGCGCGACACCTGCCTGAAGCAGATCCCTGGGGCGGCAGAGGCCCTGGCGGCCGAGAAGCCGGGCGGACACTAGGGCCTGGACTACACCGCTCATCCCCGCCTGCGCGGGATGAGCGGATTTGGGTTCAGCGCCCCCGCAGCCACCCCGTGATCGCAAGGCGGTCGTCGCCGGCGAACAGCGACACCTGCGACACCGAATGCAGGGCCGGGACCTTCAGCAGGTTCAGGCTGTTGAAGTTGGGCAGGAAGGCCTCGGCCACATGGCCGTCGTCGCCGTGGAACATCAGCAGGCCGCCCCACTCGATCTTCCAGCGCGGCGACAGGTTCAGCACATAGGCGAAATAGCGGTTCTTGCCCTCGATGCCGTCGTCATGGGCCGTGAGAAAGTGGCCGCGGCGATAGCGGGTGACCTGGGCGTCGGCGAAAGCGATGCGCGGCTCGCCGGTGATCTCGCGCATGGGTCCGAGAAACGCCTCGCTGTTGGCGAACGCAACCCAGGCCTTCCAGACCCCGTCCAGCCGGCCCGCCTGGTCCAGGTCCCAGAGCGGATGGTTGTCATAGAGGTAGTGGAAGCGTTCGGTCGCCGCCTCCTGGGCCGCGCGGCCCATGTCGGTGCGCTGGGCGGGGGTCAGCCCCTCCAGCCAGGCGGCCGGCAGGTCGACATGGCCCTTGCCGCCCAGGGTGACCGTCTGGAACGGAGTCCGGACGGCGGCTTCGTCGCGCAGCATCTCCGCCGAGGCGTCGTCGAGCAGGCCAGGGATCTGCACCCGGCCCGTCGCCGCCAGACGGGCGCTAAGGGCGGCGCGGTCGGCCGCCGTGCGGGATCGCAGGACGGGCCGGACCTGGCTCATGCGTCAGCGCCGCCGAAGCGCTCGGTCCACTCGGCGATCTGCTCGTCGGCGATCTTGGCGAACAGGACCGGCGGCACCCCGACCGCCCTGCCCGGCTCCAGCCGGGTCAGCTCGGCCTTCGCGTCGGTGGAAGGCCAGGCTGGCGGCCAGGTCTCGCCGAACGACTCGACGATCTTCTCGGCCGCGAACGGGATGAAGGGCGCCGACACCCGGCCGTAGAGGGCCGACAGGTTCAGCGCCGTGCGCACCACGACCGCCGCCCGCGCCGGGTCGGTCTTGATCGCCGTCCAGGGGGCGGCTTCCTGCAGGTACTCATTGCCCAGCACCCACAGCTGGCGTACCGCCTGGGCGGCCTTGCGCAGCTCGATGGCCTCCATCTGGGCCGTCAGCTCGGCGAGCTGGGCGGAGACGTCGCCGAACAGCTTCTCCTCCAGCGGGCCTGGGTCGCCGCCCTCGGGGACGACGCCCGCGAACTTGCTCTCGTTGAACTTGCCGATGCGGTTGACAAAGTTGCCCAGAACATTGGCCAGGTCGCTGTTGATGGTCTGGGCGAAGTGCTCCCAGGTGAAGGCGGTGTCGGAGCCCTCCGGCGCGTTGGCCGTCAGATACCAGCGCCAGAGGTCGGGCGGCAGCAGCTCCAGCGCCACGTCCATGAACACGCCGCGCTTGCCGCTGGTCGAGAACTTGCCGCCATACCAGTTGAGCCAGTTGAAGGCCTTCAGCCGGTCGACCGTCTTCCACGGCTCCTCGCTGCCCAGGATGGTGGCCGGGAAGCTGACGGTATGGAAGGCGACATTGTCCTTGCCCATGAACTGGACGTATTCGACCTCGGCGGCGCCCTCGTCGGTCCGCCACCAGCGCTTCCAGTCGGCGCCGGTCGCCTCGGACCATTCGACGGTGGAGCCGATGTACTCGATGGGGGCGTCGAACCAGACGTAGAAGACCTTGTCCTCGAAGCCCGGCCGGGGCGCGCCGTTCCGGGTCACCGGGATGCCCCACGTCAGGTCCCGGGTGATGCCCCGGTCGTGC
>JBIKTU010000097.1:0-6893 GCA_044347965.1 Caulobacter sp. | reverse complement strand
GGCTTGGGCGCGGTCGCCTCATGCGGCGTGCCGCCGGCCTCGCCGGACGGGCGGCGACGGCCGGGGCCGCGCGCGCCCTTGAACTGCACGGCGGCGCCCTTGGGCATGTTGTCCGCCGGGATGTAGTCGGCCAGCAGCTCGCGGATCACGCGGGGGCCGACCTCCTCGACCTCGCCGGCGCCCAGGTCGCCCAGCGAGAAGGGGCCGTAGCTGAGGCGCAGCAGGCGGTTGACCTTGAGGCCGATGGACTCCAGCACGCGGCGAACCTCGCGGTTCTTGCCCTCGGTCAGGGTGACGGTGATCCAGACGTTGCGCGCGCCGTCGCGGTCGCCGGTCGCCTTGTCCAGATGGGCGTCGATGGGGCCGTAGCGGACCCCCTCGATGGTGACGCCGTCCTTCAGCCTGTCGAGCCGCTCCTGGGTGGCGTAGCCGAAGGCCCGGGCGCGGTAGCGGCGAATCCAGCCGGTCTGCGGCAGCTCCAGCGCCCGCGACAGCTCCCCGTCATTGGTCAGCAGCAGCAGCCCTTCGGACGCCAGATCGAGACGGCCGATGGAGATCACGCGCGGCAGGCCCTCCGGCAGGGCCTCGAACACCGTCGGCCGGCCCTGGGGGTCGTTGTGGCTGGTCAGCAGCCCGACCGGCTTGTGATAGCGGAACAGCCGCACCGGCTCGGGCCCGCCGACCACCTCGCCGTCCACCGTCACGATGTCGCCGGGCAGCACCTTCACGCCGGGCGTTGTCAGGGTCTGGCCGTTGATGGCCACGCGGCCCGCCTCGATCAGACGCTCGACCTCGCGGCGCGAGGCGACGCCGGCTCGGGCCAGCACCTTGGCGACGCGTTCGTTGTCGGATTGATCGGCGGGATCGGAAATCGGGTCTGCGGGCATGGGGCCGGCTCCTGGCAAAGGATCATGTCGCCTCGCGGCGAGATGGGGTTCTATAAGCATAGATCGCCGGACTTCGCCACGTGACGCCCCTTTCAGACACCGACGCCATGCGCCTGGCCCTCGAGGCCGCCCGCGCCGCCGCCGCCGCGGGCGAGACGCCCGTGGGCGCGGTGGTGCTCGACCCGGCGACGGGCGAGGTGCTGGCCGTGGCCGGCAACGGCCCCATCGGCGCCCACGATCCGACCGCCCACGCCGAGATCGCCGCCATGCGGATCGCGGCGGCGAGGCTGGGCAACTACCGGCTGACCGGCCTGACCCTGGTGGTGACGCTGGAGCCCTGCGCCATGTGCGCCGGGGCCATCAGCCACGCCCGCATCGGCCGGGTGGTGTTCGGCGCGGATGACGCCAAGGGCGGGGCCGTGGTCCACGGCCCGCGCTTCTTCGAGCAACCCACCTGCCATTGGCGCCCGGAGGTGACCGGCGGCGTGCTGGCGCAGGAGAGCGCCGAGCTGCTGCGCGGCTTCTTCCGGGCGCGCCGGGGCAAATGACGCCGCGCTACGCCGAGTTCGCGCCGAGAGCGGGCCTGGCGCCGTGGGTCGCCTGCGTCTGGGTCTTCGAGGGGCGCGACCCGGACGAGGACCAGCGCATTGCGCCCGACGGCCGCTGCGAGCTGATCGTCCACTATGGCGAGCCCTATCTCGAGCGGGACGCGGCCGGCGGCCTGCGCCGTCAGCCGCCGGTGTTGTTCGCGGGACAGCTGACCCGCCCGCTTCATCTGCGCGCCGACGGCGAGGCGGGGGTGATCGGCGTGCGGTTCCACACGGCGGGCGCCTACGCCTATCTTGGACAGTCCTTGCACGGTTTCACCGACGCCCGCGTGGCGCTGGACCCCGGCGATCTGTCGGCGCCTGACGAGGCGGCGCGGCTCGACCGCATCCAGGACCATGTCGCCGCGCGAATCGCCGAACTGGCCGTCGCGCCCGATCCGGCGATCGACCGCTGCGTCGAGCGGCTCGAGGCCGGCGCCGGCGTCGAGACCCTCTGCCGTGAGACCGGCATGACGCCGCGCACCCTGCAGCGACGCTTCGCCCGGCGTATCGGCGTCTCGCCGCGCATGCTGGGCTCCATCGTCCGCTTCCGCCGCGTGTTCGAGGCGCTGCGCGAGGCCGACGCCGAGACCTGGACGGAGGCGGCGCAGGCGGCGGGTTACTTCGACCATCCCCAGATGGCCCGCGACTTCCGCCGCTTCGTCGGCTGTACGCCCTCGCAGTTCGTGGCGGCCGGCCAGGGCTTGTCGGCCAGCCTGGTCGACCTGACGGCCTGAGCCTGTCGCATTCCTACAAGCGCCCTGTCGCACCGCCCGGCAGGGTCGCGGCGAGCAACAGGGGGATCCCATGAAACGTCTTGCATCCATCGCCGCCGCGGTCGCACTTTCCGGTGCGTCCGCCCTTGCCGCGGAGCCCGCCGCCGACCTGTCCTGGATGGCCGGGTCCTGGCTTTACGGCGACGGCGCAAAGACCGTCCGCGAGACCTGGTCCGCACCCGTCGACGGGGCCCTGGGCGGCGTCGGCCAGACCAGCGAGGCGGGCAAGCCGGCTTCGTTCGAGTTCATGACCATCACGCCCGAGCCGGCCGGCGTGACCTTCACCGCCTACGTCAGGGGTCAGCCTGCGACGCCCTTCGTGCTCAAGCCCGGACCGGCCGGCGAGGCGACGTTCGAGAACCTCGCTCACGACTTCCCGCAGCGGATCATCTACCGCAAATGCGGCGAGGACCTCTGCGCCCGCATCGAGGGCATGATGGACGGCAGGCTGGAAGCGATGGCCTGGCGCTACAGTCGGGCGAAGTAGGCGGCGGCTGATCCGTCCCATACCTTCCGTCATCCTCGGGCTCGTCCCGAGGATCCCTCGAAATGCTTCACCGTGAGAGCAGGATGATTTGCTCACGTGCGAGCCGAAAAAGGGATCCTCGCCACAAGGGCGAGGATGACGGGTTTGGTTGAGAGTCCTGTCTGGACAAGGCCGCCGCACGCGCTGGGCCAGAGCGCAGGACTCCTGCGCCCGGGCCCCGCCGACCGCTACGCGAAGGTCTCGCGCAGACGGAAGTCGAGACGATCCCGCACCGCCGGCCAGTCGAAGTCGCAGATCGACAGCACGGCCGTGTCGCGGACATGACCGGTCCAGGTGATCTTGTGGTTGCGCAGGGTGCCTTCCTTGGTGGCCCCGAGCTTGAGCACGGCCGCCTCGCTGCGGCCGTTGCGCTCGTCGATCATGAACTCCACCCGGATGGCGCCGGCGTCGAAGGCCTGGGCTAGCATCAGCCGCTTGGACTCCGGGTTCACCGGTCCCGACCGCGCATCGGGATGCAGGAAGGTCGAGCCGACCTCGACGCCCTTGTGGAGGCGGCGGATGTTCAGGAAGCTGGAGGTGCCGACCACCCGCTTGTCGCTCAGCCGGCGGATGGCGTAGCCGATCCGCTCGCCGCGCTCGGTCTCGCCCTTCAGCGCGCCCCACCAGTCGGCGAAGCCCTCGCCGCAGCCGTTGACCGACATGATCTCCCAGGCCTCGGGGTCGCAGTCGACGGCGCCGCGCAGCTCCTCCTTGTGGTCGGCGGTGATCGGTTCCAGCCGCACGTAGCGGCCCTTGAGGAGCTTGGGCTTGAGGTTCATGCGCCACAGCTTGCCCAAGCCGGAGGCGGTTGGAAACAGCTTACGAGGATTTAATGTGGCGCATCAGAAAATTTATGTCTTATATAAAAAGAACGCTATCGCACCTGGAGCGGCCACAATGCCGTATGACGCCTCCGACAAGTCTCTTCGCCGACAGGCCATCTTCCTGCAGGCGGCAACGACCATCATCGTCATCGGGACCGTCCTCAACTACCTACGCACTGGCGAGGTGATCCCCTTCCTGTTCTCGCTGTTCGAAGGCGGTCCTGGCCAGGCGGAGATCGACGGTCTCCTCAAGGGCCTGGCCCTGGCGCTGCCCAGCTTCTGCTACGCCGGCGCGGTGCTGGCGGCGGGCGGCATCTTCGGCCGGATCGCCAAGGGCGAGATCTTCAGCGCCCGCAACAGCGCGACCCTGGGCGCGGTCGGGGGCTGGCTGTCGGTGGGCGCGCTGATCGCCATGCTGGTGACGCCGGCCGTCGTCGACTGGCTCGACCTCGGCGAACTCCGGTTCCGGACCGAGCCGACGGACATGCTGATCGCGGTGATCGGCGGCCTGATCCAGATGCTGGGCTTCGTCCACACCCGGGCGACCGCGCTGCGGTCCGAACTCGACCAGATCGTCTAGGAGGAAAGGTCATGTCCAACGCCAAGCTGACGGATCAGGCCAGGACCTTTGAGTTTGTCGCCTGGTTTGCGGTGGCGACGCTGTCGCTGCAGGCCCTCGCGTTCGTGAAGCTGCTTTTGCTGATCGGGCCGATCGCCGACGCGATCCGGTTCGGCGATACGACCGGGCTGAGAGAGGTTTTCCCGCCGGTCCTGTCGCGGCTGGTCGATGTCCTTCCGGCGCTGATCTATCTCGGCGGCGTCCTGGCCGCGGCGAGGATTTTCGGACGGGTGGCCAAGGGCGACCTGTTCTCGAAGGCCAACTCCCAGGGGCTGGCCGACGTCGGATCATCCCTGCTGTGGGGCGCCGCCGCGAGTGCGTTGATCGTGCCGTGGATCAAGAGCTGGCTGGACGGAGAGTACGGTTTCAGCGGCATCCGGATGGAGCCCGAGACCTGGGTCATCGCCGTGATCGGCGGGGCGATCCTGATCCTCGGCAAGATGATGGCCCAGGCCGGCCGGCTGCAGTCTGAACTGAACGAGATCGTCTGACGACGTGCCGGTAATCGTCACCCTCGACATCATGCTGGCCCGTCGCAAGATGAAGGCCCGTGACCTGGCCCAGCGTATCGGCCTGTCGGAGACCCAGCTTTCGCTGCTGCGCACCGGCAAGGTGCGGGGCATGCGCTTCGACACCCTGTCCAAGCTCTGCGCGGTGCTGGAGTGCACGCCGGGCGAGCTGCTGGACTACAGCTACGACGCGGCGGATCTGGCGGCGGTCGAGGGGGAGGGTGACTGACGGTCGCCTGCTGCACCGCACCTAAGGCCGTTCGCACTTGCCCCCGAGGCAAGCCGGGTGGTACGGTTCTTCAAACAACCGTTTGAAACAAGGGCAGGGCCGCCATGGACTTCGATATCTCTCCGAAACAGCGCCAGTTCCTCGACCGTGTGGTCGCCTTCATGGACGAGCACATCGCCCCGGCCGTTCCCCGCTACAACGAGGAAATGAACGTCCTCGGCGACGAGCGCTGGAAGGTCGTGCAGGTCGTCGAGGAACTGAAGGCCAAGGCCAAGGCCGCCGGCCTGTGGAACTTCTTCATGCCGCCGCACAGCGGCCAGACCCATGTGGATGACACCTTCCAGTTCGAAGGCATCCAGCTGACCAACCTCGAATACAGCATGATCGCCGAGCAGATGGGCAAGATCGGCTTCGCTTCCGAGGTGTTCAACTGCTCCGCGCCGGACACCGGCAACATGGAAGTGCTGATGCGTTACGGCACGCTGGAGCAGAAGGAAAAGTGGCTGCGCCCGCTGATGAACGGCGAGATCCGCAGCGCCTTCCTGATGACCGAGCCGGACGTCGCCTCCTCGGACGCCACCAACATCGAGACCGAGATTCGCCGCGAGGGCGACGAGTACGTCATCAACGGCCGCAAGTGGTGGTCCTCGGGCGTGGGCGATCCGCGCTGCAAGGTCGCCATCGTCATGGGCAAGACCGACCCCGACAACCCCAGCCGCCACCAGCAGCAGTCGCAGGTGCTGGTGCCGCTCGACGCGCCGGGCATCGAGATCGTCCGCATGCTGCCGGTGTTCGGCTATGACGACGCGCCGCACGGCCACGCCGAGGTCCTGCTCAAGAACGTGCGGGTCAAGGTCGAGGACGCGCTGCTGCTCGGCGAGGGTCGCGGCTTCGAGATCGCCCAGGGGCGGCTTGGCCCGGGCCGCATCCACCACTGCATGCGCACCATCGGCACCGCCGAGATCGCGCTGGAGAAGATGTGCCGCCGCCTGATGAGCCGCAAGGCCTTCGGCAAGTACCTGGCCGACCACTCGGTCTGGGAACAGCGCGTCGCCGAGGCCCGCATCGACATCGAGATGTGCCGCCTGCTCTGCCTCAAGGCCGCCGACATGATGGACAAGGCCGGCAACAAGTCGGCCCGTCTGGAGATCGCCATGATCAAGGTCGCCGCCCCGCGGATCGCCCTGAAGATCATCGACGACGCCATCCAGGCCCACGGCGGCGGCGGCGTGACCACCGACTTCGGTCTGGCCAAGATGTACGCCGGTCAGCGCACCCTGCGCCTCGCCGACGGCCCCGATGAAGTCCACTGCCGCACCATCGCCCGCGACGAGTTCGGCAAGTACGGCGACCTGCGCATGCAGAAGAAGAACGACGCGGACAAGGCCCTGGAAGTGGCCGGCATCCGCTAGACCGAGACCAACCGGAACCGCTGAATCATACAACGGTCCGCGCAAGGAACCCCGCCGGTGGAAACGCCGGCGGGGTTTTCTGTTTGCCGGCGATCTCCCTTCCGTCGCGATGGAGGAAGGAGCGGGCGAGAGCCCCGCGGGCCCGCAGGATAACACCGGTACGCGGTATCGCTTGCAGCGCATCAGGATTCGAGTCTACCTTGAATTGATACAAGGGAGATGCGAGATGCTGCCGGACACCATCGCCGCGGGCGCGTTCCTGCCCGCCCGCCTCAAGGCCGAGCTCGACTTCGCCGGCGATATCGCCCGGGGCGCAAAAGGCGTCCGCGCCAGGCGGGTACAGGAGCATCTGTCGCTCGCGGGCTTCGGCCTCGGCATCGATGCCGACTTCGGCCCGGCCACCCAGACCCAGGTTCGCAAGTTCCAGACCGCCCGGGGACTGCCCTCCACCGGCGTGGTCGACATGGCGACCTGGACGGCGCTGGTCTCGCCGATGATCGCCGCCATCGCGCCGATCGCTTCGG
>JBIKTU010000001.1:0-19991 GCA_044347965.1 Caulobacter sp. | reverse complement strand
GTCGTGGCCCTGTCCGGGCGGCCGGCCGACAGGCCCGCTGTGGAGCGTTCGCGCCAGCTGTTCATCGACCAGTGCTCGAGCTGCCACGGCGTCGACGGCAAGGGCCTCCAGGCCCAGGGCGCGCCCAACCTGACGGACGGCGAATGGCTCTATGGCGCTGATCGCGCTTCGATCAACGGCCAGATCCACAACGGCCGCGGCGGCGTCATGCCGGCCTGGGGCGGTCGCTTCAGTCCCGAGACCATCAAGGCGCTCGCCGTCTACATCCACGCCAACTCGGGTCAGTAACAGCCGTGACCGTCGTCATAGACCGGACCAGCCCCCCCAACCCGGATGGCGCTCCGGGTCCGGTCTCCGCCGCCGCCGCAGCTCGCCGCAAGGCCGGCGAAGGCGGTGGCAGCCTCTACAAGCCCCGTACGCCGATCTATCCCAAGCTGGTCCATGGCCGCTGGCGGATGATCAAATGGGCGCTGCTGGTCGCGACCCTGGCGGTCTACTACATCGTCCCGTGGATCCGCTGGGAACGCCCAGGCGCCCTGCCCGATCAGGCCGTGCTCGTCGATTTCACCGGGCGGCGGTTCTACTTCTTCTTCATCCAGCTCTGGCCTCAGGAAGTCTATTTCATCACCGGCCTGCTGGTGATGGCGGCGCTGGCCCTGTTCCTGATCACCGCCCTGTTTGGCCGACTGTGGTGCGGCTACACCTGCCCTCAGACCGTCTGGACGGACCTGTACATCGCCGTCGAGCGGCTGTTCGAGGGCGACCGTAACGCCCGGATGAAGCTCGACGCCTCGCCGATGAGCCTGAACAAGCTCTGGCGCAAGACCGGCAAGCATGCCGTCTGGCTCGGCATCGCCTTCGGCACCGGCGGCGCCTGGATCTTCTATTTCCACGACGCGCCGACCCTGATCCGGACCTTCTGGGTCGGGACCGGTCCGATGACCGCCTATGTGTCCTGCGCCATCCTGACGGCGACGACCTACGTTTTCGCGGGCACGATGCGCGAGCAGGTCTGCACCTATATGTGCCCCTGGCCCCGCATCCAGGGCGCCATGCTGGACAACCACTCCCTGCAGGTCACCTATCGGCGGGACCGGGGCGAGCCCCGCGGCCCGCACAAGAAGAACCAGAGCTGGGACGGCCGCGGCGACTGCATCGACTGCAACCAGTGCGTCGTGGTCTGCCCGATGGGCATCGACATCCGCGACGGCGCCCAGCTGGAATGCATCAACTGCGGCCTGTGCATCGACGCCTGCGACGAGGTCATGGTCAAGATGGATCGGCCACGCGGCCTGATCTCCTACGACACCGACCACGCCGTCGCCTCCCGCGAGACCGGCGGCGTCAAGAACCTCTACCGCTTCGTGCGGTCACGCACCGTGTTCTACGCCGTCGCCCTGACCATCGTCAGCGGCCTGATGATCTGGGGCCTGACCCAGCGGTCGGCGGTCGACCTGCATGTGCTGCGCGACCGCAACCCGACGTTCGTCCGACTGCAGGACGGCTCGGTCCGTAACGGCTACACGCTGAAGATCACCAACCGCAGCTTCGCGCCGCAGACCTTCACCGTCCTGATCGAGGGGATCCCCGGCGCGCAACTCAAGACGCCCGGCGCCGCGACCGCGAGTGATCGCCTGGCCGTGGTTGTGAAGCCCGACGAGGTCCGCGCCGTGCGCGTCTTCGTGACCGCCCCCCCGACCGCGATCAGCGCGGCCAACATGCCTGTGCAGATGACGATGACCTCACCGACCGGAGAGGCGCGCGTCCAGACCAACTTCCTGTCCGGTGAGGCGAACGCCCGATGACCGACCTGACCCAACCTCCCCGCTTCACGATCACGGGCCGGCACGTGCTGGTCGCCTTCGTGCTCTTCTTCGGCGCGATTACCGCGGTCAATGTGGTCTTCGTCACCCTGGCCTACCGGACGTTTTCCGGTCAGGTGGCGAAGAATCCCTATGAAGCCGGCCTGCTCTACGACCGCACGCTCGCCGAGCGCGCCGCGCAGGCGGAACTGGGCTGGAGCGCCACACTCGCGGCCGTCGAAGATCAGGCCGTGGAGCTGGTCATCACCGACCGCGCCGGCCGGGGCGTCGAGGGTCTGACGTTCGACGCCAAGCTGAAGCGCCCGGCTACGGAGGTCGACGCGCAGGTCCTGCGCTTCGCGGCCGCCGGCGAGGGCCGCTACGTCGCGCCGGCCGCGCTGTCGGGCGCCTGGGATGTCATCGTGGTCGCCACGGGACCGAACGGCGAGCGCTTCGCCACCGAGCGCCGGCTGGTGGCGCGGTGAACGCGCTGGCCGCCCGCGACCTGTCCGCCTTCGTCGCCCGCGACGCGGAGGCGCGCGGCCGCCTGGAGTTGCTGGTCACCGGCGCCCGCTGCGGCGCCTGCCTGGCGAAGATCGAGAAGGCGGCGCGGGAGGCCCCCGGCGTCGAGGCGGCGCGGTTCAACCTGACGACCGGCAAGCTGGCCGTGACTCTGGCCCCAAGGTCGGGCGACGCGGCCGTCGTGGTCGATGCCCTGGACGCGGCCGGCTATCCGGCGACGCCGTTCGACCCCGCTCAGGCCAAAGAGTCCGAGGACCGCGAGGGCCGCGCCCTCGCGCTGGCGCTGGGCGTCGCCGGCTTCGGCGCCGGCAATGTCATGATGTTCACCGTCCCGGTCTGGGCAGGCCTGTTCGGCCAGGAACTGGACGGCACGACGCGCGAGATCATGTACTGGTTCGCCGCCGTCATCGCGACGCCCTGCGCGCTGTTCGCCGGCATGCCGTTCTTCCGCTCCGCCTGGTCATCCTTGCGTCGGCGCAAGGCCAACATGGACGTGCCGATCTCCATCGGCGTCATCCTGACCCTGATCGTGAGCTTCTCGGAGACCTTGCAGCAAGGCGAGCACGCCTATTTCGACGCCGCCGTCACCCTGCTCTTCCTGCTGCTGATCGGGCGGTACCTGGACCACAAGCTGCGCCTTCGGGCGCGGAGCGCGGCCCGCGACCTTTTGGCCCTGCAGTCGCCGTCGGCGACGCGCCTGGACGCGGATGGCTTTGAACGGGTGATTCCGGTTCGGGACGTGGAGGTCGGGGACAGGCTGGTGGTGGTTCCGGGGGATCGCATTCCCGTCGACGCCACCGTCGAGGCCGGTTCGTCCGACCTCGACAACGCCCTGATCAGCGGCGAGACCGCCGCCGTCCTCGCCGGACCGGGGACCCGGACCCACGCCGGCGCCCTCAACCTGTCAGGCCGTTTGATCCTGCGGGCGGCCGCCCGGTCGGAAGACTCGGCCGTCGCCGCGATCGCGCGCCTGATGGAGGCCGGGGCCCAAAGCCGATCAGCCTATGTGCGGCTCGCCGACAAGGCGGCCTCGCTCTACGTGCCGATCGTCCACACCCTGGCGCTGCTGACCTTCGCGGGCGTCTGGGCGATCGGGCTGGGACCCCGTGAAGCGCTGCTCCGCGCCGCCGCCGTGCTGATCATCACCTGCCCCTGCGCGCTGGGCCTCGCCGTGCCGGCTGTGCAGATCGTCGCCTCGGGCCGGTTGTTCCGACGGGGTATCCTGGTCAAGAGCGGCGCGGCGCTGGAACGTCTCGCCGAGGTCACGCACATCGTGTTCGACAAGACCGGCGTCCTGACGGAAGGCCGTCCCCGCCTGATCGACGCTCCGGCCTCGGTCATCGCCCTGGCCGCCCCCCTGGCCCGCGCGTCCCGCCACCCCCTGGCGCGGTCACTTGCGGAAGCCGCCGGCTGCGGAGAGGTCGCCACCGACATCGTCGAGGTCGCCGGCATGGGCGTGGAAGGGGTCATCGACGGCCGCAAGGCCCGCCTCGGCAGGGCCTCCTTCGTGGGGGTCGAGTCCTCAGCCGCGTCCGAGACCGAACTCTGGTTCGGTTATGACGGCGATACGAAAATGCGTTTCGCCTTTCAGGACAGCCTGCGCGATGACGCCAGGGCCGCCGTGGCGGCGCTGCAGGACATGGGCATCTGGGTCGAGGTGGTGTCCGGCGATGTCGCGGGGCCGGTCCAGGCGGCCGCGACGAAGGCCGGGATACACCGCTGGACGGCGGGCGTCACCCCCTTCGACAAGGTCACCATCGTCGAGCGGCTGCAGGCCTCGGGGCGCAAGGTGCTGATGGTCGGCGACGGGCTCAACGACGCCGCCGCCCTTGCCAAGGCCCATGCCTCCATGGCGCCGGGGTCAGCCGTCGATGCGAGTCAGAACGCCGCCGACCTCGTGTTTTCGGGCGGCTTGATGGCCGTGCCGGAAGCGATCGCCGTTGCGCGGAAGGCGCGGCATCGCGTACTGGAGAACTTCGCCTTCTCCGCGCTCTACAACATGGTCGCCGCACCCGCGGCGATGTTCGGTCTGATCAATCCGTTCGTCGCGGCCCTGGCCATGTCCGGCTCGTCGCTGGTCGTGATCCTCAACGCCATGCGGATGGGCCTGGGCAGGCGGGCCTCATGAACATCTTTCTGCTGCTCGCACCGTTTTCGGTGCTGCTCGGACTGACCGGCCTGGTCGCCTTCTGGTGGACGCTTCGGGCCGGGCAGTACGATGATCCGCAGGGCGACGCCGCCAGGATCCTCGACGATCATCTTCGCGAGGGTCCTGACGACGAGCCCGACCGGGCCTAGATCAGGTCGCCGCCCACCGCCGAGGCCGTGGTGCCGTGCTGCTGGAAGGCCTTGATCACGTTGCGACCGGTAGTCCAGCGGTGAACCTCGTCCGGCCCGTCGACCAGTCGCTGACTGCGGATGTGGGTGTACCAGCGGGCGAGAGGCGTATCCATCGAGTAGCCGAGCGCACCGTGCAGCTGGATGGCGGTGTCGACGACCCGGTGGACCATGTTGGCCAGGAACACCTTGGCGATACCGTTTTCCTGGCGCAGGTCCAGGCCCTTCTCCGCCTTGTAGGCGATGTGCAGGAGCATCAGGCGGGCGATGTAGATGTCCTGCGCGCAGTCGGCGAGCATGAACTGGACGCCCTGGCGCTCATGCAGCGGCTTGCCGAACGTGGTTCGCTGGGTGACATGCGCCACCGCGAGATCCAGCGCCCGCTGGGCCATCGAGACGTTATGCATGCCGTGGCGCAGACGACCGTAGGCAAGCCGGTGCTGGCCCATGTTGAAGCCGTTGCCCTCGCCGCCGAGCAGGTTCTCGGCAGGAACAACCAGATCCTTGATCTCGATCTCGGAGTGGCCGCCGCCCAGAATGTGAGACAGGGGGCCTTCGGCGGCCATGGTCTCGATGTCGCGCATGATCCGGTAGCCGGGGTTTGGCAGCTCGACGATGAAGGTCGAGAACTGCTGGTGACGCGGCGCGTCCGGGTCGGTGCGGGCCATCACCAGCGCGATGTCGGCGACGCTGGCGGCGGAGGAGAACCACTTTTCCCCGTTGAGGATGTAGTTCTCGTTGCCGTCCTTAACGGCCGTGGTGCGCATGCCGGTGGCGTCGGCGCCGGCGGCCTTTTCGGTCATCGAGTAGCAGATGCGCTTCTCGCCATTGAGCAACGGCTTGAGGAACTTCTCTTTCTGGTACTCGGTGCCGTGCGCCAGCAGGGTCATCATCGTGGCGTCGTCGGGACCCTGCGTATTCATCGACAGGGCGCCGAGGTAGCTTTCGCCGAGCTCCATCTGCACCAGGGCGTTGGCCAGCGGGCCAAGACCCATGCCGCCATGCTCCACCGGGATGAAGGGACACCACAGGCCCTGGGCCCGGGCCTTTGTGCGAAGTTCGCCGAGGATGGTCTTGTAGTCGCCTCCGGCCAGCAGGGCCTTCTCGGCGGGCTTGCACTCGTCGTTCACCCACTGGCGAACCTTCTCGCGAACGGCCTTGGCCTCGGGCGGAATCTCGAAATCGATCGACATGGCGGCGGTCTCCCTGGGTCTGTTTCTCGGTGTTGTTCTTGTGATGTCGCCGGTCAGGCGGCGGCGGAGGGCCGCGCCTGGACGCGGGCGAACCAGGCCTTCACCCAGGTCGCCTCATCCGGAATCGGCTGCCCGACCTGCGCCCCGAAGGCGAGGAAGGCGAACAGCAGCACGTCGGCCAGGCTGAAGCGATCACCGCAGATGAACTCCCGGCCCTGCATCTGGCCGTCCAGCCAAAGCAGGCGGTCGCGGGCGATGGCCTTGAGCTCGGCGGCGCCCTCGGCCCCGACCAGCTTCATCCGGTTCTCGAAGATGCGACGCCCTTCGGCGGCGCGGAAGCCGTTGGCGAGCGGTTCGCAGATGCTGAGATCGATGCGGCGGGTCCACATCCGGGTCTCGGCCCGCTCCTCGGGCGTGGCCCCGATCAGCGCCGGCGTGGGATGGCGCTCCTCCAGATACTCGCAGATGACCGTGATCTCGGCGATGACCGTCCCGTCGTCGAGCACCAGGGCCGGCGTCTGGCCGGCGGGATTGACGGTCTCGGCGTAGGGCGCGCGACGGTTCTCGCCGCCCATCAGGTCGACCTCGACCGTCTCCAGGGCCAGGCCCTTCTCGGCCGCGAACATCCGCACCATGTGCGGGTTCGGCCCCATTGAGGTGTAGAGCTTCATGGTGCGTTCCCTTGCTTTTCTTCTTTTTCCGACTCAGCGGCCGCCCTGGCCGTCGTCGACCTTGATGCTGGTCCCGGTCACCGCATCGGAGGCCGGCGAGCAGAGGTAGAGGAGCGTGCTGTCCAGCTGCGCCGGATCGCCGATCCGCTTGCGCGGCATGTGCTGGCTGATGTCGCCCATACGCTCGAGCATGCCGTCCATCATCTCGGAGGCAAAGGCCCCGGGCGCGATGGCGTTGACGTTGATGTGGAACTTCGACCACTCGACCGCCAGGGCCTCGGTCATCCGCACCACGGCCGCCTTGCTGACCGAATAGAGGGCCGCGCCCTCCCCGCGATAGCTGTAAGCGGCCATCGATGCGATGTTGATGATACGCCCCGGCGCCTTGGCCTCCATACGCCGCCGCGCGAACTCGCAGGCCAGGATCCAGGGGGCGCGGACATTGGTGTCCATCACCGCGTCGATCAGCTCTACCGACATCTTCGTCGCGCGCTGGGCATCCGGGATGCCGGCGTTGTTGATCAGGATGTCGACCGGCCCGAGCGCATCCTCCGCCCGCCCGATAACGGCCAGCAGCTGGTCGGTGTCGGTGACGTCCAAAGCCAGCGGGGCCGCGACGCCGCCGTCAGCCGCGATCTCGGCCGCCAGGGCCTCGAGCCGGTCCAGCCGGCGGCCGGTGATCGCCACCTTCGCCCCCTGGCGCGCCAGAGCCTGGGCGAAGCGCTTGCCGAGGCCCGACGATGCCCCTGTGACCAGGGCCACCTTGCCGCTCAGGTCGATAGAGGCGTTGGGCAGAGGATAGGACATGACGGGCGCTCCCTGTTGGCAAGGATACTATCCCGCGCGTGACGGAGGGGCATGAAAGCGCGAAATTGCCTCATGCCCCTCGCCTGCCCGACCGCTTGCGGCCGGGCGCGACCGGCTCAGCCTTCCGGTTCGAGAACGACGTGGGCCGGATTCGGGACGAGATCCTGCGAGGCGCCAGTAACGGCGTCCACACCGATGCCGATGATGCCGCCGACGAGCACGTTGCCGGCGACGCCTGCGGCGCCCGCGCCAGAGGTCTTGTGCGTGACGGTCACGGTCGCCGGCTTGTAGCCCGGCTTGGTGATGGTCGCGATGAACTCGGATTTGCGGGACATCTTGATGGCGCAAGGCGTCGCCGGACACTGATGCCCGTTGCTGGTTTCCACCTTCGCGCCCGAAGGTTCGCTGGTGATCTCCCAGGCGTCGGTGGAACCACGGGTGACCGTGGCGCAGGCGCCCAGCGACAGAACGCCAGCCGAGACGAAGAGAGCGCGCGAAATGCGCGCCGTAAAGAATGTCATGTAGCCCCCCAAGGTCGGAATCGACCGCTCTACTCTTTCAGAGGTTGCGTCGCGGAGAAAGGCCCCAGTCGCGAAGGTGCGCGCTAGAAGTTCACCCGCCGGCTGATCGCGCCGTCGACCAGCAGGTTCACGCCGGTTGTGAAGGATGACACGGGGCTTGCGAGGAAGACGGCGGCGTTGGCCACATCCTGCGGCGTCGCCATGCGGCCCATCGGATTGCGCTCCATCGCGCCCTTGAACATCTCCGGCAGGTTCTTCTCGACCATCTCCCAGACGCCGCCCGCGAAATAGACCGTGCCGGGCGAGACGACGTTGGTGCGCAGGTGCTTGCCGGCGTACTGCCTGGCCAGCCCCTTGGCGAAATGGATCAGCGCGGCCTTGATCGGGCCGTAGGAGCTGCCGTTGTCGGCCTCGGCCGCCGAGACCGAGGCGATGATCACGAACGACGCGTCGCCGTTGGCAGCCGCGGCCTTGAGCAGGAAGGGCCTGGCCGCATCGAAGGCGTTGACCATGCCCAGCACGTCGAGCTTGAAGTTCTGCTCCCACGAGGCGGGATCGGCGCCCTGGGCCATGGCGCCAGCGTTGGAGACCAGGATGTCGATGCCGCCCAGTTCGTCGGCGGCCTCCCCGATCCAGGCCTTCAGCGCGGGACCGTCCATGATGTCGACGGACTTTCCCGTCGCCTTGACGCCGGATTTGGCGAGCGCCGCGACAGCCTCGGCCACCTGGTCGGCGTTGCGGGCGCAGACGGCGACGTTCGCGCCCTCGGCCGCCAGGGTTTCGGCGATGGCCCGGCCAATGCCGCGCGTCCCTCCGAGAATGACCGCGTTCTTGCCGGCGAGTTGAAGGTCCATCTGGGCGTTCCTCATTGTTGTTGGCCGGCACCTTAGGGACGGCCCATCCGATTGCAAACCGCCTCGCCCTGTCAGGTCGACGGGCGTGCACGCCGGCTGGCCGAGACGGCCAGGAAGATGGCCGGGGCGACCACCAGGGCCGCCAGCACGAACGGTCCATTGATGTAGGCCGCGAACACCAGGCTGACGCTCAGCGGACCGGCGACGCGCGCCAGCGCCCCCGCGGCGTTGTTCAGGCCCATGATCTGGCCCTGCCGATGCGGATCGGCGACCCGGGAGATCATCGCGCCGACATTGGGAAAGGCCACCGACTGACCCATGGCCGTCAGGCACATCAGGACCGTGGTCATGACCCCGCCGGTCGAGAAGATCTGCAGGATCATCGCCACCACCGTCAGCGCCATCCCGGCGGCCAGCATGGGCCCTTCCCCGAACCTTTCGGACAGGCGACCGGTGATCAGGGTCTGCGTGAAGAAGGCGGCTATGCCGACGAAGGCAAAGCTGAGGCCGACATCACGGGGGCCCCAGTCGAACCGGGCCTGGGCCCAGAGGCCGAAAACCGATTCGATGCCGGTGAAGGCGAAGCCGATCAGGAAGGTCAGCAGCATCAGACGGCCGATGACCGGATGGCGGAAAGCCTCCTCCATCGCTGCCCAGCGGCTGGGCCGGTCCGTGAAACCGGTCTCGCGAATCCGGCTCTCGCGGATGAAGAGCGCGATGGCGATGACGCACAGCAGGGCCAGGCCCGAAGCGATGAACAACGGAATGCGGAAACCGGCGGGGCCCGCATCCGTGTGGGCGAACAGGCCGCCGATCGAGGGGCCGACGATCAGGCCGACGTTCCAGGCCGCGCCCTGGTACGACAGCTGCCGGGCGCGCTTCTCTGGCGGGGTGACGTCGGCGATATAGCCCTGGATGACGGCGCCGTTGCCGGCCGCCATCCCGCCCACCAGCCGGATCAGGAAGGCCGCCCAGATGCTCGGCGCGAAGGCCAGCGCCAGGTAGCAGAGGCAGTTGGCTGTGATCGTCCAGATCAGGATCGGCTTGCGGCCCAGCCGGTCGGACAGTCGTCCCCAGAACGGCTCGCCGAAGAAGGCGCCGACCGAGTAGGCCGAGAAGATAAGCGCCATCTGCCAGGGCGGCGCGTCGAAGGACTTGGCGTAGAAGGGCAGCAACGGGACGATGATCCCGAAGCCGAGCATGTTGATGAAGATAACCGCGATCAGCGACGCCGCCGCGAAGCGGGGCGCGGGCGGCCGCTCCGGCGGGGGCTGCGTCATGACCTCGGTGATAGGGGCGACGCTGTGGCTGGGCAAGAGCACAGTCCATGTCCTGGGCGTCGACTTTTTCACGGGGCAGGACGTTCGCGATAGTCGCCGGACGGAAATTGACGCTAGCGTGCGGGACCGGCCATGGGTGTCCGGAGTCTCAGGGGGCGACCATGACCGATTTTCCGCCAAAGGTGGATTTCACCCTCCCGCCCGACGCCCTGGCCGCGATCCGGGCGCAGCGGGCGCGCCTCATGGCGCTTCAACGGGACATCGAGAGCGCCATGCGGGATGTCGACCGGTTCAGCAAGGAGGGCGCTCTCTATGCGGGCATCGCCGCTGGATGGGCCGCGACATTGATGGTCTGCGATATTCTGAAGGTCGGCCTGTCGGCGATGGACCGGCGCGCCGCGGTCCTGTTCAAGGCCCAGGACCGGCAGATCAGCAACGCCAACAAGGTGCTCAAGACGCTCGGGCTTCCCACGCTGACCAGCAAGGAAGAGCTGATGGCGGGCGTCGATCCCAATCTGCAGGGCGCCATCAAGCTGACCTCGGAGATCCGCGAGGCGCAGGCCTTCCTCAAGAAGCAGGGCGCCAAGGCGCCCAAGCATATCGCCCTGCTGATCGACCTGGGTACGGTCATGGCTGACGACACCGTCCTGCTCATCCAGGCGGGACAGGAACAGAACCACGTCCGCTCCAACGCCGAAAACGCCCGCAACAGCATGCGCAGCCAACTGATGCGCATCCGCCAGCGCATCGAGGCGCTGGATCGGGAGTTCAGTCGGGTGTTCGAGGCCGGGCTGGAGCGACGCCGCACCGCGTGACGCGGATCAGGACCCTTCCATGACCCGCGCGCGCAGCCGGCGCATGCCGCCGAGCCAGCGGTCGTAGTCGGCCGTCTTGCGCTGAATGTAGGTGAGCACCTCGGTGTGGGGCAGGATCAGGAAGCGCTCTTCAGCCAGGCCGGCGAGGACGCTCTCGGCCACTTCGTCTGCCGTCAGCACCCCGTCCAGGCTTTGCGGCGAGCCAGAGCCGCCGGCGCGAAGCATGGCGGTGTCGACGCCCTGCGGGCAAAGGATCGAAACCTTGATGCCCTGGTCGCCATGGGTGATCGACAGCGACTCCGCGAAGCCCACAGCAGCGTGCTTTGTGGTCGAATAGACCGCGCCGCCGATCTGCGACAGCAGGCCCGCCGCCGAAACGGTGTTGAGGATGTAGCCGCCGCCCCGGGCCGCCATGCCGGGGATCACCGCCCGGGCGGCATGGACGTGGGCCATGACATTCACGTTCCAGGCCCTGTGCCAGACAGCGTCCGGCGAGGACGCGGCGCTGTTGCGGTCCGGATCGCCGTCGCCGACGCCGGCGTTGCAGCAGAACAGGTCGATGCCCCCGTGACGGAGTTCGACATCGGCCACCATCGCGGCCGTGGCGTCACCGTCGGAGACATCCAGCGTCACCGCCTCGCCGCCGATTTCCGCCGCCACCGCCGCGGCGCCGTCGCCGTTGCGGTCAGCCACCACCACCACGGCCGCGCCGGCGCGGGCGAAGCGACGGCAGAGCGCAGCCCCGATGCCTTCGGCGCCGCCCGTGACGACCACGACCTTGTTCCTGACGTCCATGTTCCTGCCCCCCTTGCGACCGCGGCTCAGCCCGCCTCGGCGTATCCGGCGTATGAGTGTTTCAGCGTGGCGTGATTGAGCAGCATCTCGGCGACCTGCCGGGTCCCGGCAGAGTCGAAAATGCGGGTGCGAACCCAGTAGGACTCGGTGCGCTTGCTCTCGGCCAGGGCGACGATCTCCCGGCGCAGGACATAGTCCTCGCCGACGAACAGCGGCCCGTCGATCAGACGAATCTCCTGGTCGGCGAACAGGCCCACGGCCGGGCCCTTGACCGGGAATTCCGCCTGCCGGCTCGAGTATTCCGCCAGCACGCTGATCATCTCCAGCGGGATGATCGCCCGGCCCCAGGGCGAGGCGGCGGCGTCGCTGTACCAGGGAGAGGTCTCGGTGATGGCCGCCAGCTTCTCGTTCAGACTGAACGGATAGAGCGCGCCCATGTGCTGGTCGGGGTCCATGCGAACGACCTCGTCGCGCGCGCCGGTCATGCCGACCTTGAGGTCCTCCAGGATCAACAGCTTGCCCGGCGGACGAAGGCCCGCCATCCGTTGCTCGAGCAGGGTCGGTCGCGCGTCCCGGCCCAGGCTGGCGCTGGCCTCGAGCACCGGCGTGCCGTCTGCCTTCTCGGCCCAGACCCGGGTCATCGTCGCGCCCTCGGCCGGGATCTCGGCGAAGGCGCGCACCGCTTCGCCCTCGACCACCATGTTCAGGTAGTGGGACGAGATGCAGCCCTGCTCATGCCAGGCGCGGCCCCAGATCTTCTCCAGCAGCGGCGGGAAAAGGCTGAAGTGGGTCGGCCCCTCGATCGGGCCGGCGCGGAAGCCGAGCTTCTCGGCCATGGCATCGTCGTGGATCGAGGCGTGGCCGCCGTACTCCTGGTCGCCCAGCATCTGACGCGGATGGCGCAGCGGACCGGCGATGGCGAGCGGCGTGTCGAAACTCATGATCGGTCTCCTGCGTCGGCCGTCAGGCCGCTTCCTCAAGGCGGAGCCGGTCGCGCAGCTCGCGCTTGAGGAACTTGCCGCTGGCGTTGCGGGGCAGCGGCTCGTCCAGCAGCCAGACGTAGCGCGGCGCCTTGTGCTTCGCGGCAAGGCCGATGCAGTGCTGGCGCAGCGCCTCCGCCGAAATGGACTCCCCGGGGCGCAGAACCACGGCGGCGGCGACCTCCTCGCCCAACCGCGCGTCGGGCACGCCGAACACGCAGCATTCGGCCACGGCCGGGTGCTGGTGCAGCGTCGCCTCGACCTCTGCGCAATAGACGTTCTCGCCGCCACGAAGGACCATGTCCTTCTTGCGGTCGACGAGGAAGATGAACCCCTGCTCGTCGATCCGGGCGACGTCGCCGGTGTGCAGCCAGCCGTCCGTGATCGACTCGGCCGTGGCGTCGGGGCGGTTGATGTAGCCCTTGATGACCGAGGCGCCGCGCACCCACAGTTCGCCGGTATGGCCGGCTGGAACAGTGGCGCCGTCGTCGTCGACAACCTTGGCCTCGAAGCTTGGCATGGCCCGACCGCAGCTGGCGGGCTTGTCGACGAAGAAGTCGCCTGAGATCGAGGTGATGATGCCGCAGGTCTCGGTCATGCCGTAGCCTGTGTTTGGCCGGGCCGTGGCCACGGTCTTCTCGATCTTGTCCACCAGATCCGGCTGGATCTGGGCGCCGCCGCCGCCGACCGTCAGCAGGCTGGAGGTGTCGTGATTGCCGAAGTCGGGATGGGTGACCAGCTCACGGGCCATGACCGGCACGCCGCTGACGCTGCTGACTCGCTCGCGCTCGATCAGCTTCAGCGCCTCGCCGGCGTCCCACCGGTACATCAGCACCATTTTTCCGCCGGCCGCCGTGGTGGCGTAGGCGCCGCAGTTGTTGGCCGTGACATGGAACAGAGGCGTGGTGACCAGAGTCACCGGGATAGGGACCGGCGCCTCGGGGTCGGGGATGACGCCGGTGGCCCGCTGGGTCGCAAGGGCGGTCACCTGTCCCGCGAACATCATATTCATCAGATTGTTGACGCAGCCGCGGTGCGTCAGCTGGGCGCCTTTGGGAAAGCCCGTCGTGCCCGAGGTATAGAAGATGCAGGCGTCGGCCTCAGGGTCGATCGCCAGCTCCGGCAGGGCGCCGCCGCGCGCCAGGACGTCGGCGAAGGCCACCGCGCCCTCCGGCGCGTTGTCGGCCCGCACGGCGACGAGGATGGACTGGCCCAGCATGTCCGGCAGCTCGCCGATGCGGTCAATACGCTCACCGTCGGCGAACACGACCTTGGGCGCCGAATCCTTCAGGCCGTAGGCCATTTCCACGGCGGTCCACCAGGCGTTCATGCCCACCACGGCGACGCCGATCGACACGCCGGCCCAGTAGATCAGCATCCATTCGGGATAGTTTCGCATGGCGACGGCCACCCGGTCGCCCGGACGCACGCCCTGATCCATCATCCAGTTGGCGATGGCGGCCACCTGACCGTGAGCCTCGCCGTAGGTGATCCGCTCGTCAGCGTAGACGAGGTAGTCGCGATCAGCGAACGCCAGCGTCGACAGCCACAGCTCCCGTACGCTGGGCGGCGCGGCGGCGAAGGTCCGGATCGGCACGCCGCCGACATCCACCGTCGTGATCTCGAATGGCCCGCCGGGCCCCGTCAGTTCAGCCCAAGCCTGGTCGAGTTCCGCATAGTGCACGACGCCGTTCCCTCTTCACTTCCTGCCCACACCCGCTCTTCGGCGGATTGCTGACTCCTATGATGACCCGCCGGTCCCGCTGTTGCGAGATGCAATCCGGCCAGTCGGGGAGATTTATGTGAACGACGATCACGATCGAGGAGCCAGGGACGTATCATCAAGGCTTGCGCCCCCCCACCACGCCCGGCGATGAGGGGCGGACAGAGGAAGCGCGCGGGGGGAAGAGTCGTTGACCGATCTGATCAAGACGGTCGACAACGTCGTTCACGGCCGTCGCAGCAACCGGCGCGGCGCTGGACTGGCGACGACTTTCCGGCGAAGGCGGTGGTGTCCAGCTGCGAGCCTGTCGACGATGCGGTCGTCTTCACAGGCATTGAAGGCTGGCGTCGTCATGTTGGCGGCCCCTTCTTTTGCAATCCGTCCGGGCACGCCCGACAGGAATTGGTGATGGGCGACGAGGCGATGGAGACTTCGGCGGGCTATGGAGAACTTTCGCCCGAACTGAGCCTGCTGGCCGCCTGCACCCTATGGCCGCGCTCCGACGCCCGAAGTCGGGCGATCGCTGCAGCGGCGGCCCACCCCGGCATTGACTGGCGCCGGGTCGCCAAGGCTGTCGAACGCCACCGCGTCGCCGGCTTCGTGCTTGACGGCCTCGCCGGCGCGGCCGACACCACCGTCCCGCCACAGTTGCTGGCCTCCCTTCGCAGCCGTGCGCTGGCCGACAGCCGATCAAATCTCGGGATTGTCGGCGAAGCGGTGCGTCTGGTCAGGCTGCTCCAGGCCGCGGGCATACCGGTCCTGGTGCTCAAGGGGCCCGGCCTGATGAAGCTGGCCTACGGAGACCTGGCCATCCGGCAGACCAATGACCTGGATCTTCTCGTTCCTGTCGAGGCGATCATCCAGGCCGGCGAGATCTGCGAACGGGCCGGCTATGGCCGCATACAGCCTCCGACCAAGGCGGGGGAGGCGGAACTGGCGGGCTGGCTGCGCTGGCGCAAGGACTTCATCTACCGTCACGCCCACTCGTCCCTGCCTCTGGAGCTGCATTTCCGGCCTGCCATCAGCGCCCGCCTGTCGCAGGCGATCGACCTTTGGCGCGAACCGAACGAGGTCGTCATCCAGGGCGATCACACCCTGCCCGTTCCCGGCCTTGAAGCCCTCTATCCCTATCTGTGCCTGCATGGGTCGCTGTGCGCGTGGTTCAGGCTCAAGTGGCTGGCCGACATCGCGGCGCTGACAGCCGACCGTTCGGCGGTCGAGCTGGAAGCGCTGCACGCGGCGGCGGTCGAAAAGGGCGTCGGACGCGCCTCGGGCCAGGCGCTGCTTCTGGTCGAGGCCGTATTCCGCCGACCGCTTCCGGCCGCCTTGAAGCGGTCGATCGTGGCGGATCGCAGAGTGACCCGGCTGGCCCGGTTCGCCTTTTCGGTCATGTGCGACCCTCGACTGCCGGCCCAGGCGCCGTTGCGCAGCGGACGGATCGAGCTGGCTCACCTGCTGCTCATCGACGACTGGCGGATTCGCTGCGAGGAGATCCAGGCCTGGCTGATCGACTGGACCCTGGTGTTCTCGCTGAAACTGCCCAGGGGGCTTTGGTTCCTTTACCCGTTGCTCAGGGGGCCGATTTGGCTGTGGCGGCAGTTGAACCGGTTGCGCGCCCCCGCTCGGTGACACCCACCAAACGACCATCGACCAGCGTGAAGACGCGGTCGCACAGGCTCAGGCTCTCGGCACGGTGTGCGATGATGACGATCATCGACATGGGGAAGGCGGCCCGCAGGCGCTCCAGCATGCCCCGTTCGGTCTCGACATCCACGGCGCTGGTGGCCTCGTCGAGGATGAACACCTCCGGCCGACGGAGAAGCGCGGCGGCAAGGGCGAGTCGCTGGCGCTCTCCGCCGGACACCTGAGCGCCCCGCTCCCCTATAACCGTGTCGAGCCCGTTCAGCTGGCGGCGGACCAGTTCCTCGGCTCCGGCGATCCGGAGGGCCTCCCACAGCTGCGGCTGCGTGGCTTCCGGCGTTGACGCCAGCAGGTTCCGCCGGATCGTGTCGTGGAACAGGAAAGGGTCTTGCGGCACATAGGCGATGCGATCTCGCCAGGCGCGCGCCGCTGCGCTGTCCAGCGGGCGACCGCCGACCGATATCCGGCCGGAGGCAGGCAGGTACAGGCCCGACAGCAAGTCGGCGAATGTGGTCTTGCCCGATCCCGAGGGGCCGGACAGGCCGATGAAGCTGGCCGGCTCCAGCACCAGTCGGAGGTCAATCACGCCTCGCGCGCCGTCAGATTCCTGATCGCTTCCGGGGCAATGACTGAAGCTCACGGCCTCGAACGCCACGGGCGGGAAATGTGGCAGAGCCAGGTCGGCGGCGGTCGCGGGCTGCGGGGGTGGCGTGGCTGCCTTTAGGTCCGCCTCCAGCGCCCTGACCAGGGCATAGGCGGGTAGGGCGTGGGCCAGCTGCAACGCGCCCTGCTGAATCTGCCCCACGGGACCGGCGATCCTCGACAGGACAAACAGCAGGGTCATCAACACAGCGGGCTCGAGCCGCAGGACGCCGTAGCCGACCAGCAGCGACACCCCGGCGATGGCGGACGCGGCCGCGGTGAGGGTCATCCGGGCGCCCGTGCTCTGTCGGACGAAGGCGATACGGCTCAGGCGCAGGGCGTCCAGTGTCTCGCGCGCCTGGAGTACGAAGGCCTCCTGGCGATTTTGAGTGAACGCCTGTTTCAAGCCGCCGAGGAACTGTCCCGTGTCACGTGTCAGGGCGAACTGGCCCGTTGTCGCTTCCCGGCCCCTCAGGTGAGCGCGGATAACCGCAGGGCCAAGCAGCAGGCCGGCGACGATCAGCAGGGCGAGACTCAGGGCGGCGAGTTCCGGCGATAGCAGAAAGGCCAGGATCAACTGGGCGACAAGCATGACCGCCGCCACACTGGCCTGCACGGCGAAGGCCGCCGCCGCCGCGCATCGCTGGATATCGGCGCTCATGACATGGGCGATCCGCGCGTGGGAGAGGCGGCTGACCGTCTCCCAGTTGGTGGCGGCGAGACCGCCGATGATGGCAAGCCGCCGATCCTCCACGAAACCCATCTGCAGACGGGTCAGGGCCAGGTCGCGCATCAGGATGATCACCGAGCGGACAGCGATCAGACACCCGAACACAGCCAGAAAGGCCGCCAGCGTGGTCAGTCGAGACTGGTCCTCGAACAGCTCAAGAACGGGTCTGGCCAGGCCGGCGATCCAGCCGCTCCCCTCGCCGGTTCCCGTCACCATGGCCAGGAGCGGGACCAGCATCAGGATGCCCAGACCCTCGACCAGCGCGCCCAGCCCGACAAGGATCGCCGCTCCCCCCAGGCGCCGCCCGCCGAAGCGGACGAAGTCACTCAGAAAGCGCCAGGCCTGGCTCGCCGTGCTGTTCAATCCCACGCGATCCCCGCCCTCAGGAACGCGATCGTCCGCCACGCCGGTCATCGATGCTGATCGGCGGGTATTGGCATTGATCGGCAACAGCGACCTCATTGGGAAGAGACCGGCGCGTCACCGCGCCGGTCTTTCAGGTGTGATGCCGGGACGAACGGTCAACAACCCAAGGGTGCATTCTAGCACCCCTCACCAGCTCTGTCGCTTGATGGAGCCGGTGTTTCCGGTCGGCTGCCCAAGCGTGCCGGACTGAGGTCCCGGCCCTTCCCGATCGGGAAGAGCCGACACGGCCTCAGTGCCGGGTCAGCTCGGCGCGGCCGACCACCATGTGGTGCACTTCGTCTGGGCCATCGGCGAAGCGGAGGTGGCGCACATCGGTGTAGAGCTCGGCCAGCGGCGTCCATTCCGACAGTCCGGTGGCGCCATGGATCTGGATCGCTTGGTCGATGATCTCGCAGACCTTCTCCGGCACCATGGCCTTGACCATGCTGACCCAGATGCGGGCCTCGCGGTTGCCCAGGACGTCCATTGCCTTGGCGGCCTTGAGCACCATCAGCCGCATGGCCTCGATCTCGATGCGGGCGCGGGAGACCAGCTCCAGGTTCTTGCCCAGCTGGATCAGAGGCTTGCCAAAGGCGACGCGGGTGGTGGCCCGCTTGACCATCAGGTCCAGAGCCCGCTCGGCCTTGCCGATCGAACGCATGCAGTGGTGGATGCGGCCCGGGCCGAGGCGCACCTGGCTGATCTCGAACCCGCGGCCCTCGCCAAGAAGGATGTTCTCCTGCGGCACCCGGACGTTGTTGAGCTTCAGGTGCATGTGGCCACGCGGCGCGTGGTCATGGCCGAACACGTGCATCGGTCCGATGATCTCGACCCCCGGCGTGTCCATGGGGATGAGGATCTGGGACTGCTGATACTGCGACGCGGCGTCCGGACTGGTCTTGACCATGCAGATCATGATCTTGCAGCGCGGATCGCCGGCGCCGGAGATGTAGTATTTCTCGCCATTGATGACCCATTCGCCGCCGATCAGCTCGGCGCGGGTAGAGATGTTCTTGGCGTCCGACGAGGCAACGCCCGGTTCGGTCATGGCGTAGCAGGAGCGGATCTCGCCGTTCAGCAGCGGCTTGAGCCAGCGCTCCTTCTGCGCCGGGGTGCCGACACGCTCCAGCACTTCCATGTTGCCCGTATCGGGCGCCGAACAGTTCAGGCTCTCCGACGCCAGCGGGCTCTTGCCCAGTTCGACGGCGATGTAGGCGTAGTCGAGGTTGGTCAGGCCGCGGCCGATCTCGCTCTCCGGCAGGAAGAAGTTCCACAGGCCCGAGGCCTTGGCCTTGTCCTTGGCGGTCTCCAGAAGTTCGAGCTGGCCGGGCGCCCAGCTCCAGCGGTCAGTGCGGTTCTCGCCCAGCCGGAAGAACTCCTCGGTGATCGGCTCGACATTCTCCGCGATGTGGCGCTTGACCGCCTCCATCAGGGGCTTGGCCGACTCCGACATGGCGAGGTTGTTCAGCTCGGCCTCGGCGTCGGGACGGATGTCGACGATCTTGTTCATGGCGGTCTCCCCGGATCGGTCGGAGAACGCGGCGATTGCGGCGCGCCCGACTCTGCGTCAAACAGTTGTTTGATCGACACCCTAGAAGTGGGCGCCGTCGGGTCAATGCAAATCTCACGTTGGCCCGGCTTCGGACGCTGATCTAGGCTGCCGGCCGACCCCGCGACACGCGCGCCTCCGAACAAGGACCACGACCATGACCGACCAGCTGATCGAGACCTTCGAGGACGGCATCGCCACCCTGACCATGAACCGGCCGGAGGCGCGCAACGCCCTGACCGGCGAGCTGCTGGCGGCCCTGTCGGCCGCCGCGCCCCGGCTGGCGCTCGATCCGAACGTGCGGGCGGTGGTCATCACCGGCGCGGGCGGCGCCTTCTGCGCCGGCGGCGACGTAAAGGGCTTTGTCGCCGCCAAGGGTCCGGGCGAGGCGCCGACCTTTGACCAGCGGGTGAACGGACTCCGCAACGGGATGGACTTCAGCCGCTGGCTGCACGAGATGCCCAAGCCGACGCTGGCGGTGATCCCAGGCGCGGCCGCCGGCGCTGGCCTGTCCATCGCTTTGGCCTGCGATTTCCGCATCGCGTCCGAGGACGCCAAGATGACCACGGCCTTCTCGAAGATCGGCGCGTCGGGCGATTATGGCGGCAGCTACTTCCTGTCCAAGCTTGTCGGGTCGGCCAAGGCCCGTGAGCTCTACTTCACCGCCGACGTGATCAGCGGCGCCGAGGCCGCCCGGCTGGGCGTGGTCAACCGCGCCGTGCCG
>JBIKTU010000096.1:0-6922 GCA_044347965.1 Caulobacter sp. | reverse complement strand
GCCCCCTCCGACGCCGGCTTCGTCATGGTCCGCCACCCCCGGTCGAAGGCCAACCGAATCTACGACATCCTCGGCGGCCAGCCGGAGGTGGAGATCACCTTCCGCCTGCCCGGCATGCGCTGGGAGCACATCCAGATCGGCCCGCGCCAGCTGCTGGCCCTGACCTGCCTGACGCCGGTCAATGACAACAAGACCGTGATCACCCAGATCATCTGGTCCGACCACCCGGTCCTGGCCCTGGCGCCGGTGATCAAGCCGTTCGTGCGCGCCTTCCTGCACCAGGACGGCGACATGGTGAACCTGCAGAACATGGGCCTGAAGTACGACCCGCCGATGCTCTGGCTCGAGGACGGCGACACCCAGGCCAAGTGGTACCAGCAGCTCAAGCGCGAATGGACCGCCGCCCGCGCCGAGGGCCGGGCCTTCGTCAATCCGGTGAAGGCGACGACGCTGAAGTGGCGGAGCTAGGGAATCCGCCTCCTCGCCCCTCGCTAGAGCGTCGATGACAACCGCCGCGCCTTGGCGTTACATCAGCCGCATGCACCGTCGCCTCTTCGCCCTGGCCATGATCGCCGCCTTTGCCGCGCCCGCGATGGCGCAGGAGCGTGAGCCGGCCGAGCGCCAGACCCTGATCGACCTCGCCTATGCCCTGGGCGAAAGCCACGCCCTGCGCCAGGCCTGCGCCGGGGACGGCGACCAGTACTGGCGCGAACGAATGATGCAGGTCACCGAGACCGAGGCCGCCGACGCCGCCTTCAACGGCCGGATGACCCAGGCCTTCAACAGCGGATTCGCCACGCGCCAGACCGAGTTCCCGTCCTGCAGCCCGGCCAGCAAGCGCGCCGAACTGATGGTCGCCCGCAAGGGTCAGAGCCTGTCCACCCAGCTGTCGACGATCACCCGCATGGTCCGCGGCGTCGGCCCTGAGGGCGCCGCCGCCGCGGATTCGGATACCCGCGGTCCGGATTCCATGGCGGATGCTCCCGCGCCGCGCTAGATTCCCCTCCAGGTAGTTTTGAGGAGGGGGCGCATGGCCTTCGGTTTCTTCGCGATCGTCCTGTTCATCCTGGCGCTGATGCTGCTGTTCAGCGTCATCAAGATCGTGCCGCAGGGCCGGGAGTTCACGGTCGAGTACTTCGGCCGTTACACCCGCACCCTCTCGCCCGGCATGCACTTCCTGATCCCGTTCTTCGAGCGGGTCGGCCGGCGCGTGAACATGATGGAGCAGGTCCTGGACGTGCCCCAGCAGGAGGTCATCACCAAGGACAACGCCGTGGTGAAGGTCGACGGCATCGTCTTCATCCAGGTGATGGACGCCGCCGCCGCCGCCTATCGGGTCGACAATCTCAACTACGCCATCAGCCAGCTCTGCATGACCAACCTGCGCACGGTGGTCGGCTCGATGGAGCTGGATGAGGTGCTCAGCCAGCGTGACCAGATCAACACGCGGCTGCTGACCACCATCGACCACGCCACCAACCCCTGGGGCGTCAAGGCGACGCGGATCGAGATCAAGGATCTCACCCCGCCGCCCGACATCACCAACGCCATGGCCCGCCAGATGAAGGCCGAGCGCGAACGCCGCGCGGTCATCACCGAGGCGGACGGCGAGAAGCAGGCGGCGATCGCCAAGGCCGAGGGCTCCAAACAGGCCGCCATCCTGCAGGCCGAGGGCCGTCGGGAAGCCGCCTTCCGCGACGCCGAGGCGCGCGAGCGCGAAGCCGAGGCCGAGGCCAAGGCGACGGCCTTCGTGTCGGAAGCCATCGCCCGCGGCGACGTCAACGCCATCAACTACTTCATCGCCCAGAAGTACGTCGAAGCCTTCGCGTTGCTGGCCTCCTCGCCCAACCAGAAGACGGTCATCGTTCCGGCCGACTTCGCGGGCATCGCCGGCTCGATCGCCGGCATCGGCGAGCTGGTGAAGACCCTGGGCGACGGCCATGACGGCCCCCGTCCCTCGGGCGGCGGCTCCGGCGGCGCGGTTCCGCGCACCAAGGGCTAGGGACCACAGGACAGGAGACAGGCCATGACCTGGCTTATCGACCTCTACGGAACCCATCCGTTCTGGATCTGGCTGGCCATCGGGGCGGTGTTCCTGGCCGGCGAGGTCTCGACCGGCAGCGGCTGGTTGCTGTGGCCGGCGGCCAGCTCGGCCTTCATGGCCCTGCTGGTGCTGGTGCTGCCGGACAGTCTGGCGGTCCACCTGGCCGTCTGGGCGGGGCTGACCATCGCCACCACCGTCAGCGCCCGCAGGCTCTTCCCGCGCACAGTCTCCGGCGGAACCGGACCCGACATCAACGACAACATCGCCCGGCTCGTCGGCCATCAGGGCGCCGTGGTCGAGGCCTTCCGCAACGGCGAGGGCCGGGTGTTCGTCGACGGCAAGGAGTGGGCGGCCGTCGCGGAGAGCGACGCCGCGCCGCGCCTGGACGACAAGGTCATGGTCGTCGCCGCCGAGGGCGCGGTGCTGAAGGTCCGGCCGGCCTAGCGTCCTGGCCTCCCTTCCTCCTCGATGGAGGAAGGGCCGGGGATGGTGGTGAGGCAACTGGCTCGCCGGAAGGGCTCAAACAGGCTCCGCGCCAACCGGCGCTAATCGCCCGACCCACCACGACCACACCACCACCCAACCCTCCTCCATCGAGGAGGAGGGCTTCACGAGCTGCGCCCGCCTAACGGTTGTCGTCCAGCCAGATCCGCAACGCCGTCAGGAACGGCAGGGCCTGGGCGAACTCCTGATCGGTGAAGGCTTCGCGCAGCGACTCCAGGTGCGGCCGCATGCGTTTCAGCGCCTCGCCATAGGCGGCGGCCCCCGCCGGCGTCAGGCTGACGAACTTGCGACGGCCATCCTCCGTGTCCGGACGAATGCTGATCCAACCGGCTGCTTCGGCCCGCTGAAGCGTGTGTGTCATGGCGCTCTTGCCGACCTGGAAGGCCGCCGCAAGCTGGGCCGGGCTCTGCTCGCCGCCCCGCCGCATGAAGTGGCTGAGCAGGCCGAACTGCGCCGACGGAATGCCGCCGATCTTCTCCAGCCTGGCGTTCGCCAGCTGGCTGATGATGCCGATCTCGGTCATCACCCGAACATCGGCGCGGTCGCGGGCGAGGCGGGGATTATCGGGCTGCATGGTCAGGCCTTCAGGATCTGGGCGTCGAGGCCGCGGCGCGGCGCGGGCGGGATCTTGGCCTTCGGGTAGCCGATGCGGCAGAGCATCTGGATGCGGCCGCCCGCGGGCGCGAGCTCCCTGTGCAGGGCGTCGAAGACCGGCTTCTGGGTGGCGTACTCCTGCAGGCCCTGGCTCCAGGGATGCATGGCGAGGCCGCGCGAGGCGGCGACGAGACACAGGCGGCCGTAGGATTGACCGGCGGCAATCTGATCGACCCGCCCGTTCTGCGGAGTCGTGATCCAGACGAAGCCCCGCGATGTGTCGGCGCCCGTCTTCAGGAACTTCAGCGCCTCGTTGAAGGCCGTCGTGCCCGGCGTGGCCATCTTGTCCTTGGTCAGGATGCCGGCCGCGTTCATCGCCGTCATGAACGGCTGGTCGAGCGTAATGCCCCAGGGATGGGCGGCGACGTCGCGGGCGCCGATGAAGGTGCGCTCGACGCTTTCCTTGTGCGCCGCCGGGGTGTGGGCCTCGATCCGCGCGCCGTCGTAGACCAGCGCCTTCAGCCGCGCGACGCGGGCCGCCTCCACCGTGCCCTCGACGCCCGGCGAGGCGAGCAGGTCGGCGAACGCCGCCGCCTCGACGGGCTTGTCGGCATAGGCCCCGCGGTCGGTGCGCCGGTCGAGCAGTCGGGGGAACAGCGGATCGGCGGGACCGCCGGGCGCGTCGAGCAGCGTCAGACGGGCGATGGGCCGGTCATCCAGCAACGGCAAGGGTTCACCGTCCGGGAAAAGCGTCTGTTCGGCGGACTGTCCAAACTGGCGCAGCGCCATCTGGAAGTAGGCGAGCACGCCGCCGAACCCGATGACGATCTGCCGGTTGAAGGGGTCCGTCACCGGCAGCAGCCGGGTGCGGTCGACATAGAAGGTGACCTCGCCCGGCGTCCGCAGATCGGCCATCCAGGGCTGCATGTTGTGCGGGTTGGGGGCCAGGATGGCGAAGGCCAAGGCCTTGCGGCGGACGTCCGTCTCGCCTGCGCCGGGATTGTCCCAGGCCGCGCGCGGGTTGGCGCCGGTCGGCGCGCAGGCGGTGGCGGACGCGGTCGCGGCGAGCACGACGCCGCCGCCCACCAGGCGGATGAAGTCACGACGATCCATGGCGATGCCCTTCGTTCAACATTGAACCATAATTATGGTTCAATGTTGAACGAGTCAAGTTCCTTGGGACTCACAGTTCGCCGAGCTCTTTCAACATGCCCTTGCGGGCCAGCTCGTCAGCCACCTCGTTGAGCTCGTGGCCGGCATGGCCCTTGACCCAGCGCCAGTCGACCTGATGCCGCGACCGGGCGGCGTCGAGGCGTTTCCACAGGTCCTCGTTCTTGACCGGACTCTTGTCGGCGGTCTTCCAGCCGCGCGCCTTCCAGCCATGGATCCAGGTGGTGACGCCGTTCTTCACATACTGGCTGTCGGTGTGCAGCTCGACCTTGCAGGGCCTGGTCAGGGTCTCCAGCGCCTGGATCGCGGCCATCAACTCCATACGGTTGTTGGTCGTGGCCGGGTCGCCGCCGCAGATTTCCTTGCGGTGCTTGCCGGCGATCATCACCGCGCCCCAGCCGCCAGGGCCCGGATTCCCGCGGCAGGCCCCGTCGGTATAGATCAGCACGGCCGGCGTCATGTGTCGGCCAGCAGGGCCAGACCCGCGCGGTGGACGGCCAGCTTGCGCTCGTATTCCAGCGGATCATGGGGCCGGACCAGGGCGCCGGCCGGGGTCGAGCCCCAGTCGTTGAGCCGGGTCAGGAAGAAGCGCATCGCCGCGCCGTGGGCCAGGATCGGCAGGGCGGCGCGCTCGGCCGGCGTCAGGGCCCGGTGCGCCTCGTAGCCACCGATCATCGCCCGGCCGGCCGTCAGGTTGAACGAGCCGTCGGACTCGAAGCACCAGGCGTTCAGCGCGACCGCCAGGTCGTAGGCGTAGGCGTCGTCGCAGGCGAAATAGAAGTCGATCGCCGCCGCGAACGCCCCGCCCTGGAAGAAGACGTTGTCGGGGAAGAAGTCGGCGTGGATGGTCCCCGACGGCAGGTCGCGCGGCCAGGCCGCCGCCAGATGGTCCAGGTCGGCGGCGACCGTCGCGGCCAGACCCGGCTTGAGGTCTTCGGCCGCCTGGCCGAGCCCGGCGAACAGTGGCGCCCAGGCCGCCTGGCCCAGATCATTCACCCGTCGGGCCGGATAGCCCGCGCCGGCCAGATGCAACCGCGCCAGCCCCTCGCCGGCCTGGCGACAGTGGGCGACCGTGGGCCGGCGGACCGACAGGCCGGTCAGGAACTCGACCATGGCGGCCGGCTTGCCCCGCACGGACTTCAGCACCCGCCCCTGACGATCCGCGACCGGTCGGGCGCTGGGGAAGCCATGATCGGCCAGCCAGGTCAGCAGATCGAGGAAATAGGGCAGCTCGTCGGCCTTCACCCGCCGCTCGTAGAGGGTCAGGATGAACCGGCCGCGATCGGTCTCCAGCAGGAAGTTGGAGTTCTCGACGCCCTCGGCGATGCCCTTGAACGCCACCGCGTTCCCGACGTCGTAGTCGGCCAGCAGCGCGTCGAGCTCTTCATCGGTGATGTCGGTGTATACGGCCATGGCCCGGGGATGAGCGACAGCGCGCTGGCGGTCAAGACTCCGCGCGTGTATATACGAACGTTATAACAAGGATGACTGCCATGTTCGCGCTCAAACTGACCAGGATCGGCAACTCGGTTGGGTTGGTGCTTCCGAAAGAAGCTCTCGCCAAGCTGGGCGTGGACAAGGGCGACGTCGTCTATCTCACCGATGCGCCCGAAGCCTCGATGACCCTGTCCGCCTACGATCCCCGGATCGCGCGTCAGCTCGAACTCGCCGAGGAGGTCATGGACGAGTACCGTGACACGTTCCGGGCGCTCGCGAAGTAGACCGGCATGGCCGAGCCGGAATGGATCGAGATCGAAACGGTAAAGGCGGCGCATGACCGCAGCATCGCCCTTCACGGCGGCCTTCCCGGCCTGCGCGACGAAGGTTTGCTCCAGTCCGCGCTGGAGCGGCCCAGGAACCGCTACTTCTACGAGGGCGTGGAAGATGTCGTCGATCTGGCCGCGACCTACTGCGTCGCGGTGGCGTCCAACCACCCTTTCGCCGACGGCAACAAGCGCGCGGCCTTCCTTTGCCTGCTGCTTTTCCTGCGGCTGAACGGGCGGCGACTTGTCGCGGATCGGGTTGACGCCACCAAGACTGTTCTCGCCGTCGCGGCCGGCGAGATGGGCGCCGAACCGCTCGCGGACTGGATCCGCGCCAACAGCGCCGAAAGCTAGCTTGTCAGCAGCTTCGGCAGCTTGAAGGTCACCGTCTCGCGGGTCGGGGCCACGTCCTCGATGGTGATCTCGAAGCGGGTGGCCAGCTTGTCGATCAGGCCCTGGACCAGCACCTCCGGGGCCGAAGCGCCGGCTGTGACACCCACGGTGCGCACGCCCTCGAGCCAGGCCCAGTCGAGCCCGGAGGCGTCGTCGAGCAGATGCCCCTTCGCCGCCCCGCCACGCAGGCCGACCTCGACCAGCCGAACCGAGTTGGAGGAGTTGCGCGAACCGACCACCAGCAGCAGGTCGCAGGCGTCCGCCAGCTGCTTGACCGCCTCCTGGCGGTTGGTCGTGGCGTAGCAGATGTCTTCCTTGAACGGCGCGGTGATGCCGGGGAAGCGCCGCTGCAGGACGGCGACGATGTCGGCCGTGTCATCGACCGACAGGGTGGTCTGGGTGACGAAGGCGACATTGAGCGGGTCGACCGGCTCGAACACCTCCGCGTCGGCGG
>JBIKTU010000095.1:0-6936 GCA_044347965.1 Caulobacter sp. | reverse complement strand
GGTCGTTGAGGCGACCGGGCGAGGCGGGCTTGCCGGCCTTGATCCACTCGTCGCGGGACAGTCCGCCCTTCCAGGCGCGCGTCGTGAAGCCGAGGATCTCGGTCTTGACCGCGCAGCGCTCCAGCGTTCGGGCCAGGATGTCGGCGCAGACGGCGGCGACCATGATCGGCCGTCCGCGCATCGAGCCGGAATTGTCGATCAGGATGGTGACCACCGTGTCGCGGAACTCGGTGTCCGACTCCTGCTTGAACGACAGCGGGGCGGTCGGATCCATGATGATCCGCGGCAGACGGGCGACGTCCAGCATCCCCTCCTCGAGGTCGAACTGCCAGGACCGGTTCTGCTGCGCCATCAGCCGGCGCTGCAGCTTGTTGGCCAGGCGCGAGACGACGCTGGAAAGGCTCGCCAGCTGCTGGTCGAGGTAGGCGCGCAGGCGCGTCAGTTCCTCGGCGTCGCAGAGATCCTCGGCGCCGACGATCTCATCGTGGGCGCTGGTGAAGACCTTGTAGGACGGCTCGGGCTGGTTGTTGTCCTTGATGTCCGGCCGGGCCGGCTTGGCGCCGTCGCCCATCTCGGGCGCCTCGTCGGACATTTCGGCGTTGTCGTCGTCCTCGGCCTCGACCAGCTGCTGCTCGCCGTCCTGGGCCTGCTGCTCGTCGGTCTCCATCTCGTCCATGGAGGCGCCTTCGGGCGACTGGCCCTCGCCGTCGCCGTCGTCGCTCTCGGACTCCGACTGCTGTTCGTCGTCCTCGCCCTGGTCCTCGTTGCTTTCCTGGGCGTCGAGCTCGGCGTCGCCGAGGTCCAGGTCGCGCAGGATGGTCCGCACGGTCTTCTGGAAGGCCGCCTGGTCGTGAATGTCGCTGGACAGCCGGTCCAGGTCGGCGCCGGCCTTCGCCTCGATGTCGTCGCGGAACAGATTGACGGCGTCCCGCGCGCCCTCGGGCGGCGCATCGCCGGTCAGTCGTTCACGGACCATCAGCGACAGCACGTCGGCCATCGGGATGCTGGCCTTGTCCTTCATCCGGACCAGGCCCTTGCGCTCGATGGACAGCTCCAGGACCGTGGTCAGGTTGGCGCGGACCCCGCCCAGGGCGTTGGCGCCGATCGCCTCGATCCGCGCCTGCTCCACGGCTTCGTAGATCGCCTGGCCTTCGGGCGAGCCTGGGCGTCCCCTGGCATAGGTCCCGGCGTCATGGTGCGCGTAGCGCAGCGCCATCTGGTCGGCCAGGCCGCGGATGCGCGAGGCCTCCTTGCTGTTCAGGTCCCGCGGCGGATGCGGCAGCACCGCCCGGTTGCCCGACAGCGACGGACCGTCGCCCGAGAAGACGACCTCGAGGTCCGGCGTCTCGGCCAGGGAACGCGCGGCATGGGCCAGGGCGCGCTTGAACGGTTCGGTGGGACTCTCGGGCTTGCTCATCGCCCAAGGGTTCTAGCGCGACGACGCCGCGTCATGGAAGGCGGAGTCGACATTGGCCCGCGTCTTCCACGCTTTACCTCCACCCCCGAGCCTGAGGTCGTTCAGGCGGGGGCGCCTTCGCCCGCGCGGCCGGGCTCGGCCGGCAGCCAGAAGGTGAACCAGCTGCCTTTGCCGACCTGGCTGTCGACGGTCAGCTCGCCGTCCATCAGTTCGACCAGTTCCCGGCAGATGGCCAGGCCCAGACCGGTGCCGCCGAACTGACGGGTGGTCGAGGCGTCGAGCTGGTTGAACTTGCCGAACAGTTCGGCGAGGCGCTCCTTCGGAATGCCCGGGCCGGTATCCATCACCGCGAACTCCAGGCCCCTGTCGCTGCGCCAGACACGGGTCGAGACATGGCCCTTGGCGGTGAACTTGACGGCATTGGACAGCAGGTTGCCGAGCACCTGGGTGAGGCGCAGGCTGTCCAGGCTCCAGACGCCGGCCGCGCTGGGTTCGACCAGCAGGCCGAACGCCAGGCCCTTGTCGGCGGCCGCGGCGCGGAAATGATCACAGGTGGCGACGATGGCGGCCGGCAGGGCGACGTCCTCGCGGTTGATCTCCAGCTTCCCGGCCTCGATCTTCGCCAGATCGAGCACGTCGTTGAGGATGTTGAGCAGCATCCCGCCCGAGTCGCGGATGATCTGCAGGCGTTCGCGCTGGTCGTCGCCCAGATCTCCGCGAGCCATGACCTGGGCCATGCCCAGAACGCCGTTCAGCGGCGTCCGGATCTCGTGACTGATGTTGGCGAGGAACTGCGACTTGGCCACGCTGGCCGCCTCGGCCCGATCCCGCGCCTTTGTGAGGTCCTCCAGGGTGCGCGCCAGGCGAAGGTCATTGGCCGCCAGGTCGGCGAGCGCCCGAACCACGCTGACAACCAGGACCAGGCTGGTGGCGAGGATGAAGAGCGTCAGCAATCCGAAGGCCGGCGCCACCTGCCGGATGACGTCCACGCCCGGCTGGGCCGGCGTCCAGGACAGGCGGCCAAGCTCCCGGCCGACCCTGTCCTCAAGGGGCACGACAGGCCCGCCGGTGACCTCGCCAGCGCGCAGAAGTCGCGGCGAGACGATGCCGAGATCCCTGTTGAGTTCGGCGAGGAAGTCGTCGCCGACGCGCCGCGCGGAGACCACGACCGGGGCGCGGTCCGCCGTCGTTCCGAGGTCGTTCTCGGGTGTTACGGTGGAGGCCACGACCAGCCAGATCGCATCCTCGACGGCGACCAGACTGGTGAGCGTCACGTTGCCGGCAAAGCCGAAGTCGGCCGTCCGGTCGACCTCGGCCTTGCGGACGTCGACGAGCAGAGGCGCTACCGCCCCGGCGAAGGCCGTGGCCGCCTTCTCCGGCACGCGCTCACCGCCCCTTGAGGCGTATCGCAGGTCGTCCGCCGCGTCGAAGAGCACCGTGAGGTCGTGGCCCATGTACTGTGCGTAGTAGACGCCGAAGTTCATATCGATCCACGCCATGTCCAGGCGCGAGGAGGTGCTCGTCCACGCGTCGTCCCAGATGGTGGCCGAGGTGACGTCCTCGGCTATCTGCTCGAGGCGCCGATCCAGAGTGCGGGTGACGAGGGCCTGCTCCTGGCGCGCCGTCATCTCGTCAACAGCACGAGCCCACCAGGCCATCGTGCTGATCGCGCCGGCCAGCAACAGCAGGGCGACAAACACGCCCAGGAACAGGGTGCGTCGCAGTCGACCGCGTGTCGATGATGACTCTGAGACGGACATGGGGCTCCCGAAATCAGCCCCATTAACCCTCCGAGGCTATAACGACGCCTGAACACAGCCTGCGCCGGGCTGTCGCACCCAAAACGGGTACTTGCCGCGTTAGCCGAGAGCGACGACACTCCCGGCAACAAGAGGGGGACGTCCATGAAGCTCGGTTTTCTGACCCTGGTCGCCGCCGGGGCCCTTGCCCTGGGCACACCGGCGCTCGCAGAGGAAACATCCGGTCTAAGCCTTTCCGGCGAGATCGGCGTGGTCTCGGACTATCAGTATCGCGGTTACTCGCTGTCCGGCGGCGACTGGGCGCTGCAGGGCGGTCTGACCGTCAACGCGCCGTCCGGCTTCTACGCCACGGTCTGGAGCTCGATGATCGAGGAATACGGAATCGGAGCCGACGGCGACGGCGCCAAGGCCGAGGTGGATGTTTCCCTTGGCCGGGCGTTCAGCGCCGGCGGCATCGATTGGGACGCCTCGTTTCAATACTACGGCTACCCTGACGGCACGGACGTCGACTTTTACGAGACGATCCTCACGGCCTCACGCACGACCGGCGCCTTCACCGCGACCGTCGGCGTCGAGTACGCGCCCAGCCAGGACAACCTGGGCGGGGACGACAATTCCTACTTCTTCCTCGGCGGAGACTATGCGCCGGAGCACTGGCCGGTCAGCCTCAGCGCCCGGATCGGCCATGAGGACGGCGCCTTCGCCGACGGCAAGCTCGACTGGTCTGTCGGCGCGGCCAGGACCTTCGGCCCGGTGACGGTCAACCTGCTCTGGACAGACTCCGACGGTCCGGGCGCGGAAGGCACGCTTTCCGGCGGAATCGTCGCGAGCTTCTAGTCAGGCCCGCACCGCCATCGTGGCCTTGGCCGGGGTGGTCGGCGCGCGCAGGATGTCGACGATCCGGCTGAGGAACGCCCGGCGCCGGGCGAGGGCGCCCGGAATGTCCTCGCCGGCGCGGATCATGCGCACGTCGTCGCGAGCGGCCTCCAGCACCAGACGGTCGGCGACCGCGGGCAGGTGGCCGTCGCCCTTGCGGGCGTCCATGATGGCGGCGTGCGAGCGGGCTTCGCCGATACGTTTCTGAACCAGGGCTTCGACATCCGTACCGGTCTCGGCGCGGGCGGCCAGCGTGGCGAAGTCATGCGCATACATGCGCACGAAGCCTTCCTCGATCATCGGATCTCCGATCTGCCGTCGGCCGGGCAGGCATTCCGACGGTGAACGCGCCTTCAGCGCGGGGTAAGCGACCACAGTAGCACACCGGCGGCCGGATCGGGGCGGAATGTGGCGTCCCGCGGCCGGACCGCTTCGCCCCCTCGCCGCGGCCTTGCGACGGGGCGCGATATCGTTCCGCTCGGCGGCCCGGGACGTGGTATCCTGCCTCCATCGGAAACCGGTCAGACAGGCCGGGAAGGGGACGAACCGACGCGCGCCGCGTGTCTTGGCCCCCGCTCCGGAAAGCCCCCCATGGCCAAGGGCCAGAAGAAATCCAACAAGGAAACCCGCAAGCCGAAGGCCGAGAAGGCCAAGGTCATCGCCGCCGCGCCGTCGTTCCTGACGCCGCTGAAGATCGGGAAGCAGAAGTAGCCGCCCCGGTGGCGATGCAGACCGTCCACCTCGTCCAGGCCTTCATCGCCGGCAAGGGTCAGGCCCTGAAGGCCGAGCAGACGCTGGTCTGCACCTCGGCCGAGGAGGCGCGCCGCAAGGCCGAGCGCCTGTCGACCCTGCGCCTGGGCGTCGTCGCCTTCTCGGCCACCGCCGACGCCGATCTCGGCGACTACGACGAGAACCCGGTGATCCTGTTTCACGCCGGACGCCTGCCGCCGCCGTTCGACGCGCTCTGAGATCAGTGCGTCGGGCCGGTCGGCCCGTCTTCCTCGAACAGCAGGATGAAGGCGATGATCTCGTCCCACTGGGCGAGCCCGTCGACGTCCCCGACCGCCGCCAGCTCCGCCGCCCGCAGCATCGCGATGGTCGAGGCGTCGCCCCCGTACTGCGCGATCAACGCCAGGGCCGTTGTCCGCGTCGCGGCGGAGGATCGGTCGTGCGGCTGGTCCATGGGCGCTCCGTGTTCTCAACGGCGATATGGCGCGGTCCTGCGTTGAGGGAAGTCGATCCCCCTCCCTCCCCCTTGTGGGGAGGGACAGACGCGCGAAGCGCGTCAAGGTGGGGCAAGGGGTGGACGCCTTCCGGGTCAGGTGAGGATCGCTGCTTGCCCCACCCGTCTCGCCTCGGCTTCGCTTCGCCGATCCACCCTCCCCACAAGGGGAGGGAGACACCACGAGCGCGTCCCCGTTCAGTGCACCCGGGCCTTCCCGATCACCAACCCGTCCTCGTCGGCTGACACCTCGATCACCGACCCGTCCATCAGGTCGCCGGCCAGCAGCTTGCGCGCGATCGGGTCGATCAGCTCCTTCTGGATGACCCGCTTCAGCGGCCGGGCCCCGTAGACGGGGTCGTAGCCGCGTTCGGCCAGCCAGTGCATGGCGCCGCCGTCCAGGGCGATGGCCATGCGGCGGTCGGCCAGCAGGGCCTCGACGCGCTTGAGCTGGATGCGGACGATGTTGTCCATCTCGCCGCGGCCCAGACGCTTGAACAGGATGATCTCGTCCAGGCGGTTGAGGAACTCGGGCCGGAAGCTGCGGCGGACGACCTCCATCACCTGCGGCCGCACGGTCTCGACATCCTCGCCGTCGGCCATGCCCGCCAGGAACTCGGCGCCCATGTTGCTGGTCAGGATGATGACGGTGTTGCGGAAGTCGATGGTCCGGCCCTGGCCGTCGGTCAGGCGACCGTCGTCCAGCACCTGCAGCAGGATGTTGAACACGTCCGGGTGGGCCTTCTCGACCTCGTCGAACAGCACGACCTGGTAGGGCCGGCGCCGCACGGCCTCGGTCAGGGCGCCGCCCTCGTCGTAGCCGACGTAACCGGGAGGGGCCCCGATCATGCGGCTGACGCTGTGCTTCTCCATGTATTCGCTCATGTCGAGGCGGGTGATGGCGCTCTCGTCGTCGAACATGAACTCGGCCAGGGCCTTGGTCAGCTCGGTCTTGCCCACGCCCGTCGGGCCGAGGAACAGGAAGCTGCCGATCGGCCGGCCGGGGTCCTTGAGGCCGGCGCGGGCCCGGCGGACGGCGTCGGAGACGGCGAGCAGCGCCTCCTCCTGGCCGACCACGCGGCCGCGCAGGCTGTCTTCCATCTTCAGCAGCTTGTCGCGCTCGCCCTCGAGCATCTTCTCGACTGGCACCCCGGTCCAGCGGCTCACCACGGCGGCGATCTGTTCGGCGTCGACGACCTCGGGGGTCAGGGGACGCTCGCCGCCGACCTCGCCGCCGGCCTTGGATTCCTCCTCGGCCAGGCGCTTCTCCAGCGCCGGGATCTCGCCGTACTGGATCTGACCGGCGCGTTCGAAGTCGCCGCGGCGCTGGGCCACGGCCAGTTCGGCGCGCAGCCGGTCGAGGGCCTCGCGGGTCTGGGCGGCGCCGCCGACCTTCTCCTTCTCGGCCTTCCAGCGGGCGGTCATCTCGTCGGAAGCGGCCTGCAGTTCGCCGATCTCCTCCTCGAGGTTGTCCAGCCGCTGGCGGCTGGCCGCGTCGGTCTCCTTCCTGAGGGCCTCGCGCTCGATCTTCAGCTGCACCAGCCGGCGGTCGATCTCGTCCAGCTCCTCGGGCTTGGAGTCGACGGCCATGCGCACCCGGCTGCCGGCCTCGTCGATCAGGTCGATGGCCTTGTCGGGCAGGAAGCGGTCGGTGATGTAGC
>JBIKTU010000094.1:0-6941 GCA_044347965.1 Caulobacter sp. | reverse complement strand
GCCTGTGGCTGGTCGAACTGAACACCGACACCCTGCCGCGTGTGCTGGTCGACAAGCGCTATCACGCCCGCATTTCCGGCGGGGCGCGCAGCGAGGCGGACAAGACCTTTGTCTCGGACTGCCTTGCCAACGCCAACTGGCTGGTGAAGAGCCTCGACCAGCGGGCCCGGACCATCCTGAAGGTGTCCAGCGAGATCGTCCGCCAGCAGGACGGCTTCCTGGCCTATGGCGTCGAGCACCTGCGGCCGCTGAACCTGAAAACCGTGGCCGACGCCATCGGCATGCACGAGAGCACCGTCAGCCGGGTGACCTCGAACAAGTATATTTCGACGCCGCGCGGCGTGTTCGAGCTGAAGTTCTTCTTCACCTCCTCGATCGCCTCGTCCTCGGGCGGCGAGGCCCATTCGGCCGAGAGCGTGCGCCACAAGATCCGCCAGCTTATCGACGCCGAGAAGGCCGACACCGACGTCCATTCCGACGACGCCATCGTCGACATCCTGAAGGAAGCCGGGGTGGACATCGCGCGGCGCACGGTCGCCAAGTACCGCGAGGCGATGCGCATCCCCTCGTCCGTCGAACGTCGCCGGATGTTGCGGGCGTCGGTCTGATTCCCCAAGTCGTGCGTCAGGACCGGAGCGTCCGGAGTCCAGAATGGAAACGCCCGAGCGCCGGCTTTCGCTGTCGGCGATCCTGCTCGATATCTGCGACGACCCTGATCCGACGGTCACGGTCGGCGAGATCGTGCACCGGTTCGGCCGCCGGGCCTTCGGGGCGCTGCTGTTCTTCTTCTCGGCCCCGAACTGGCTGCCGCTACCGCCCGGCTCATCGACCTTCCTGGCGCTGCCGCTGGTCCTGCTGACGCCCCAGGTCGCCTTTGGCGTCCAGGGACCCTGGTTGCCGCGCTTCATCGACGACCGGGAGATGAAGCGTGCCGCGCTGGCCCGGTCAATCCGCAAGATCGTGCCGATGCTGCAGCGGGTGGAGAAGGTCTCACGCCCCAGGCTGCTGTGGATGTTCGGCCCCATCGGTGACCGGGCGATCGGCCTGACCTGCTTTCTGCTGTCGCTGGTGCTGCTGCTGCCCATTCCGCTCGGCAACATGGCGCCGGGCGCCGCCATCGCCGCCTTCGGGCTGGCCATGGTGCAGAGGGACGGCGTCCTGGCCCTGATCGGCTACGTCATCACGGCGGTCAGCGCAGCGCTTCTGGTCATCGGCGGCGCCGCCGCGATCCACGCGCTGCGCGAGCTTCTCGGGTGGCTGGCGATCAACTGACCCGTGACGCTCACGATCCGGCGAGCAGCCCCGGGAACGCTTGACACCCTTTGCCGCCAGGCGCGTTCTTGTCGTCATGCAAGTGCACGTTTCCGGCAAACATGTCGACGTCGGTGAAGCCCTGCGAACGCGGGTTTCCGACGAACTCAACGCCACCATCGGCAAGTATTTCGACCGCGGCGGCGCCGCGGATGTCGTGGTGACCAGGGATGGCTACGAGTTTCGGGTGGACTGCGCCGTCACCCTGGCCTCGGGGCAGCATCTGCGCAGCCACGGGCTGGGCGGCGACGCCCACGCCGCGTTCGACGCTGCCCTGGGCAAGATCGCCACCCGGGTGCGACGCTACAAGAACCGGCTGCGCAGCCACACCGCCCAGGCCACGGCGCGCCAGGCCGAGACGGCGGCGGCCTTCGTGCTGAAGTCGCCGGCGGAAGAGGATGTCGACGACTGGCAGTCCGAGGACCACGCCCCGCCAGCCGCCATGGTCATCGCCGAGACCGAGGAGGTTCTCAAGACCATGACTGTTTCGATGGCGGTCATGGAACTCGACTTGACCGAATCCCGTACAATCGTGTTCAGGAACGCCGCCCACGGTGGTTTGTCCGTGGTCTATCGCCGGCCGGATGGAAATATCGGCTGGATCGATCCAGAGCGGACCAAGTCACACAACGGCAATGGAAAGCGGGCAAACGCCTGAACGGCGACGTCCACTTCCCGTGAGCCGTCCCGGAAATTGCGAGCGTAAGGCGTCATGAACATCGGAGATCTGCTGGAGCCGCGCGCGATCTCACCGCGCACCGGAGGCGGCAGCAAGCGGCAGGTCCTGTCGGTGATCGCTGACGTCATGGCCCGAACCTACGGGCTGCAGGCGGAAATCGTGCTCGACGCGCTGCTCGAACGCGAGGCGGCCGGCTCCACGGGCGTTGGCCATGGCGTGGCTTTGCCGCACGCGCGCCTCGCCGGGCTGGACCGCATGCGCGGGGTGTTCCTGCGGCTGGAACAGCCGACGGGCTTTGAATCGGTGGACGACCAGCCGGTCGATCTGGTGTTCGCGCTGTTCGCGCCGCTGGATGACAACACGGCCCATCTCCGCGCCCTGGCGCGGGTCTCCCGGCTGCTTCGTCAGGGCGAGCTGCGCCAGCAGCTGCGCCAGGCGCGGACGCCCGACGCGATCCTGTCGCTGCTGGCCCGCGAGGCCCGGCCGTCGGCGGCCTGACGCTCTTCTAGTGGACCGAGACCGGCGCCAGTTCGTGCGCCAGCGCGGCGGCCACCGCCGAGTCACGGTCGCTCATCACGGCCAGGCGCTCGCCGTCGGCGCGATGAACCGCATACAGGGTCCGGGCCGGATCGAGGGCGAAGCCCTTCAGATGGGCCTTCGGGGTCTCGGCGATCACCTGGGCGGCGCTCACAGGGCGCACATAGACCAGGTCGGGCGCGCCGAACGCAGCGAAAGCTTCCTTCGTCATCAGTATCTGGGGCGTCATGGGAGCGACTCCTTCATTCACGCAACACGTCCGCGCGCCGCAGATTCAGCCGGGCGCGGCCTACAGGGGACGGGATCGTCAGTCGGCCGTCCGGATCGGGATGCGCCGGACCAGCCGCTCGGGCTCGGGCCGGGCAAGATCGATATGCAGCAGGCCGTGCTCCAGCAGGGCCGCGTCCACCACCATGCCGTCCGCCAGCACGAAGGCGCGGATGAAGCCCCGGGCCGCGATGCCGCGATGCAGGAAGGCGCGGTCGCCCGCCTCGGCCGCCTCGCCGCGCCGCCCGGCGACGGTCAGCTGGTTGCCCTCCACCGTGACCTCGAGCTGGTCGGGCGCGAAGCCGGCCACAGCCAGGGTGATCCGGACGCCGCCGTCCTCGCGCGCCTCGACATTGTAGGGCGGATAGCTCTCGCCGGCGGCCTTGGCCGCCCGCTCGATGAGCGCCCGCGTGTGGTCAAAGCCCAGCAGGAAGGGGCTGTCGAAAAGCAGGGGTCGTGTCGTCATCTTATCCGTCGGAGTCCTCGTCCAAGCGACTCACCGCCCGGATCGGCCTCCGAAGGGCGCCGGCCGGGCGGCCTGCATCCAAGGTGGATATTGGCCGCTCCCGCCGCAAGGCCGCCACCTGTCGAGACCGGTTGATCTTTCCGCTTGTCTGAATACTCTACGCTCGGTTCGGTTGAGCGCCGTGTCGAGATCGGGGACTTGCTGCAATGACCCGCCCTGCAATGTTTGCCGCCGCCTGCCTGTTGCTGGCCGCCTGTACGACCACCAACGTAAAGTCAGCCACCGGCCTGCCGACGGCGCCGCCCGAGAACGCCCGGGTTCTGATCGCCCAGCCCGACATCGAGCTCAGTGTTCTGACAGCCCCGGGTCTGCTCGAGTCGCGCGCCGACTGGGCCACCTCGGCCAGGACCAACATGCAGGCCGCTGTCGAAGCGACTCTGAAGGACCGGTCGCACAGGCTCACGGTGCTTGACCCGGCCACCGCCATGGAGGGTCGCGAAGGCCAGGTTCTGCGCCTGCACGGCGCGGTCGGCGCCTCGATCCTCGCCTATGGCCTCTACGGCGCCGGCCTGCCGTCAAAGACCGGATTCGACTGGACGCTCGGCGAAGGCGCCCGGTTGCTGGCGGTCAGGTACAGCAGCGACTACGCCCTGTTCGTCCACGGTCGGGGCTCCTTTTCCAGCGGCGGACGCGTGGCGATGGTGATCGGCGCCGCCGCGCTGGGGGTGAGCCTTCCGATGGGGGGGCAGGAGGCGTACGCCTCGCTCGTAGAGTTGAAGACCGGAAGGGTCGTCTGGTTCAACCAGGCCGTGGCCGGCCCTGCGGCCGACATGCGTTCGCCGGAAGGCGCAAGACTCCTGACCGGGGCCCTGCTGAAAGACCTGCCGCTGTGAGGCGGCGGCCGGCCCTGCGGGCGGTCGAGGCCGGCCTCAGGAAAATCAACGAAGGCGCCCCGTCATGATCGCCCGCTTCCCGCGCAACGCCGCGGCCATGGCCGCCGTCGTCTCCCTGTCCGCCTGCGCCGCGATGGAGGCTGTCCCGGCGGGACCCTATGTTTCCGGCCGCAACCAGATCACCGTCGGACGCACCTGGTCCGACATGGGCCGCCCCCTCGACGCCTCCAGGCGCGTAAGGATCCTCTCGATCGACGGACCCCGACTCAACCGCCTGTTCGTGATCGACGGACTGGCGCCAGGCGAGTTCATCGTCCGCCCGGCCAGCCGGGAACGGCCCACGCCGACCTGGACGGCGGGCCTGACCCCGACCGAACAGGTGGAGTTCCTGGCCGACAGTCTGGCGGCCATGCAATACCACCGGATCGAGACCAACAACCTGCGCCCGGTGAAGGTGGGCGAGCGGAGCGGCCTGCGTTTCGACATCAGCGCCCGGACCGTGGACGGGCTGAACATCTCCGGGATCGCCCAGCTGGTGGAAGCGGGAGACCGCCTCTACATCCTGCTCTACCTCGCGCCGACCGAGCACTATTTCGACGCCACCCGGGCCGAGGTCGAGTCGATCATGGCGTCGGCGAGGGTGGCGAGCTGAGCGGCCCGCCCCCAGGGGTTGAATTTTTCTCCAGTCGGCGTTAACCCTAAGGCATTCAGGAAGAAAATTCCTTCGGTTGTCGGGGGAGCGCATCTTTCTGCCAATCGGCCGCAACGTCGGCCCTCGCGACGCACGTCGCCGCGAGCCCCGGATTCCCGCCTCGAGACGGGGGCCGGACCTGTCGAAAGGGAAACGCACCATGGCCATGGCCATCAATGACTTCGAGACCCCGGAAGGCGGCGCCCGCGACCGTCTGTCCCGCGCGCTGGCCGTCGCCGGCGCGATCTACGGCCTGATGGCCGCCATAACCGGCGCAGTGGCCATCGCCGGCGTGTTCGGGCTGGCCGGCCTCTCCGTCGACCCCGCGTCGGCGGCGCCCGCCCAGCTGCTGGGCCTGCCCTGGAGCATGGCCGTCGGCGCCGCCGGGAACGATCCCGCGCTCAGCGTGCTGATCACCCTTGGATCGCTGGCGCTGAACCTGGCGGTGCTGCTTGTGGGATCGCGGCTGGTCCGAGGGCGGACAAGCCGGGCCTGACACCGGATCGTCAGGGTCCTGAAATGGCAAAGGCCGCCCGGTTTACCGGGCGGCCTTTGTTGGTGGAGCTAAGCGGAGTCGAACCGCTGACCTCTTGAATGCCATTCAAGCGCTCTACCAGCTGAGCTATAGCCCCGAAAGTCCGGGTTTCCGCAGCCGGTTGCCCGGCGGCGAGGGCGCGACTTCTATGCCGTGATCCCTCGCCGATCAAGGCCCCGCGCCGGTATTTTTTGCGGGGCCCTGTCGACGCGGAGTCTAGCGGTCGTCGGCGTCGTCCTCGCCCGGCAGACCGTCGATTTCGTCCTCGGGGAAGTCGTCCTCGTCCTCATCCTCGAGGAAGGGCACGTCCTCGTCGACGTCATCGGCGAGATCCTCGTCCACGGCGAAGTCGACGCCCAGGTCGTCGGCGGCCGGCGCGGGCGCCACGCCTTCGGCGTCGGACTCGTCATCGTCGGTCTCGATCGGCTCGACCGCGGCCTCGTCGTCGATCTCCGGGGTCTGATCGGGCTCTTCCTCGAAGCCGTCGGCGTCGGGGTCGGGCGTCTTGACCTCCTTCTCGGGCTCATCCTCGTAATCCGGCGTCGACGTGCGGGCGCGGACGCGGCGGTTACGCAGCGCCTCTTCCGGGTCGAAGGTCTCGCCGCACTTGGGGCAGACGGCCGGACGGCGGCCAAGGTCGTAGAATTTGGACGAACAGGTGGGGCAGATCTGTTTTGCGCCCAGTTCGGGATTTGCCAAGGGGCGATATCCTCTGAAGGGTCTTGCGAAAGCGGCGGCTCCCTTGCCACGCGGCGGGGGCGCTGTCAAAAGCAAAACCCCTTGTTTCCCCCGACCTTTCCCGGAGTTTCGCCCGGCATGACCATCGCCGTGCTTACGGCCCGCCCCGGCGCGGCGCTGCGGGGATGCATTCGCGTCCCCGGCGACAAGTCGATTTCCCATCGCGCCCTGATCCTCGGCGCCCTGGCGACCGGCCGCACGACGGTGACCGGACTGCTGGAGGGCGACGACGTCCTGGCGACCGCCAGGGCCATGCAGGCCTTCGGCGCCGACGTCGTCCGCACCGGCGAGGGCGCCTGGACCATCGACGGCAAGGGCGGGTTCGCCGAGCCGGCTGACGTCATCGACTGCGGAAACGCCGGCACCGGCGTGCGGCTGATCATGGGCGCGATGGCCGCCTTCGACATCGTCGCGACCTTCACCGGCGACGGCTCGTTGCGGAAGCGGCCGATGGGGCGGGTGCTGGAACCGCTCGGCCGCATGGGCGCGACCTGGATCGCCCGTGAGGGGGGGCGGCTGCCGCTGACCCTGAAGGGCGGCGGGCTTTCCGCCCTGACCTACACCCTTCCGATGGCCTCGGCCCAGGTGAAGTCGGCCGTGTTGCTGGCCGGTCTCGGCGCGGCAGGACCGGTCGAGGTGACCGAGCCGGAGCCGACGCGCGACCATACGGAGCGGATGCTGCGCGCCTTCGGCGCGACGCTGACGGTCGCCGACCACAACGACCGCCGGGTGGTGACCCTGCAGCCCGGCGCGCGGCTGACCGGCAGTCCCGTCGACGTGCCGGCCGACCCGTCCAGCGCCGCCTTCCCGATCGTGGCGGCCCT
>JBIKTU010000093.1:0-6948 GCA_044347965.1 Caulobacter sp. | reverse complement strand
GGCCTTCTCGCGCGGCAAGCCGGTCGGCGGCCTCGTACAGGTGGGGCCGTCCCGAAAGAAGGGCACCCAGGTCCGCTTCCTTCCCGACACCCAGATCTTTGGCGACAGCCTGGTGTTCAAGCCGGCCCGGCTGTACCGGATGGCGCGGTCGAAGGCCTATCTGTTCCGCGGCGTGCAGATCAAATGGTCCTGCGATCCGTCGCGGATCCACGACCAGACGCCGCCCGAGGCGGTCTTCCATTTCCCCAACGGCCTCGCGGACTTCCTCGCCGAGCGCACCAAGGGTGTTTCGACCGTCACCGAGACCGCCTTCAGCGGCCGGATCGAGCGGACCGGCGAAGCCGGGGCCGTCGAATGGGCGGTCACCTGGACGCCGCAGGGCTTCGGCGAGGCCGACGGCTTCATGCAGTCCTACTGCAACACCGTGCCCACGCCCGAGGGCGGCACGCATGAAGCCGGCTTCCGCGCCGCCCTGACCAAGGGCCTCAAGGCCTACGCCGAAATGGCGGGCGAGAAGCGCGCCGGGATCATCACCGCCGATGACGTGATCGCCAACGCCGGCGCCCTGATCAGCGTTTTCATCCGCAATCCCGAGTTCCAGGGCCAGACCAAGGAGCGGCTGTCGTCGTCCGACGCGCAGCGTCTGGTCGAGGCCGCCCTGCGCGACCCGTTCGACCACTGGCTGACCGCCTCGCCCAAGGCGGCCCGCGCCCTGCTCGATTTCGTCGTGGAGCGGGCCGAGGAGCGGCTGAAGCGGCGCAAGGACAAGGAAGTCTCCCGCGCCTCGGCGACCCGCAAGCTGCGGCTTCCGGGCAAGCTGGCCGATTGCTCGGGCACGGCGACGGACGGCAGCGAACTGTTCCTGGTCGAGGGCGACAGCGCCGGCGGCAGCGCCAAGCAGGCGCGCGACCGCCGCACCCAGGCCATCCTGCCCCTGCGCGGCAAGATCCTGAACGTCGCCAGCGCCACCGGCGAAAAGCTGATGGGCAACAAGGAGCTGGCCGACCTGATGCTGGCCCTGGGGGTCCAGGGCGGCAGCAAGTACCGCGAGGACGACCTCCGCTACGACCGCATCATCATCATGACCGACGCCGACGTGGACGGCGCCCACATCGCCAGCCTGCTGATCACCTTCTTCTACCGGACGATGCCGGAGATGGTGCGCGGCGGGAAACTGTTCCTGGCCATGCCGCCGCTCTACCGGATCAGCGACGGCAAGAAGTCGCTCTACGCCCGCGACGACGCCCACAAGGACGAGCTGCTGGCCACGGTGTTCAAGGGCAGGAAGCCCGAGATCGGCCGCTTCAAGGGCCTGGGCGAGATGATGCCGGCCCAGCTCAAGGAAACCACAATGGACCCGGCCAAGCGCACCCTGGCCCGGGTGACCCTGCCCCGCGACGAAGGGCAGGTCGAGGAGCTGGTCGAGACGCTCATGGGCCGCAAGCCCGAGCTTCGCTTCCGATTCATCCAGGAAAACGCCGAGTTCGCGGCGGCCGACGTCGACATCTGACCTGATTTCAGACAGGGCGCTGGTCGCTCCCGGTCACCCCCGGCGAGCTCTATGCCACAGCCTTGTCGCTGACCTCTTGCGCGCGCGCGATTGCAGACGCGGTCTTCTTTTGAATCCTTGCTGAGCACGCGTTTTGGGCCGGAACGTCTGGCCGACCTGCGCGTTCTCCCGACAATCCGGCGGCCATCAGTTCGACCGTCGGCCTTTGCACGGGGCGGCCGGATGCTGAGTATCGACCTTGATCTGCCGTCCGATGGCCCGGAAGCGCGGCCGCCCGTACCGGTCCCTCACGATACCGCCCTGTTCCTGGATCTTGACGGGACGCTGGCCCCGATAGAGGCGACGCCCGGCGCGGTCATGGCTGACCCTGGCCGGACCCGCCTCCTGCGGCGCCTCGTCGAGCGGTACGGCGGCCGTGTCGCCATTCTCAGCGGCCGGTCCATCGAAGAAGTGGACCGCATCCTGGAGCGCGCCGTGACCTGCGTCGCTGGCCTGCATGGCCTCGAGCACCGGACGCCATCGGGCCGTGGGGCCGCCGTGACGCCTCATCCCGCCCTCGATCAGGTCGAGGAAACCCTCAGGTGGTTCGTCAAGCGCCAACAGGGTCTGCTGGTCGAGCGCAAGGGCGGCTCGGTGGCCCTGCACTACCGCGGGCGTCCCCCGGCCGTGGAAGCCTGCCTGGACATCGGCCTGCGCCTGGCGGCGATCCACGGCCTGCAGCTGCAGGAGGGCCGGATGGTCGTCGAGCTGCGCACTCCGGGACCCGACAAGGGCGACAGCCTGCGCCGGTTCATGGCCATGGCGACCTTCGCCGGCGCCATCCCGGTCATGATCGGCGACGACATGACCGACGAGCACGCGTTCGACGCCGCCGGCGGCCTGGGCGGGTGGAGCGTTCTGGTCGGGGAGCCGCGGCCGACAGCGGCGCTTTACCGCCTGCACGACCCCGCCGCCGTCATGGCCTGGCTTCAGGAGGCCGCGTCGTGAGCCGTCTGGTCGTTGTTTCCAACCGGGTCAGCCTGCCAGGCGAAGCCGGGGCGGCCTCGGTCGGCGGCCTGTCCGCCGCGATCGGCGCCGCGCTGCGTGAGCACCATGGCATGTGGTTCGGATGGAGCGGGGAGACGACGCCCCGCTACACCGGCCAGATCGCCATGGAGCGGGTCGGCGAGGTCACCCTCGCCAGGGTCGACCTGGAGCCGGTGGACGTCGACGAATACTACAATGGCTACGCCAACAGGACCCTCTGGCCGCTGTTCCATGACCGGATCGATCTGACCGCTTACGAGCGGCCGTTCGACGCCGGTTATGCGCGGGTCAATGCGCGCTTCGCCCAGGCGCTGACAGCATTGATCGGGCCCGATGACCTGATCTGGGTGCACGACTATCACCTGGCTCCGCTGGCGCGTGAACTGAGGGCGCTGGGCGTGAAGAACCGCATCGGCTTCTTCCTGCACATCCCCTGGCCGGCGCGGCAGCTGCTGGTCACCCTGCCCGGCCACCGCAAGCTGGTCGAGGCGCTGTTCCACTACGATCTGGTCGGTTTCCAGACCCGGGACAATCTGTCCGCCTTCACCGGCTACCTGACCGATGAAATCGGCGTCGCCCTGCCCGACAGCACCGGCATGGTGACCGCGTTCGGGCGCCGGACCCGCCTGGGCGAATTCCCGATCGGCATAAATCCCGACGACTTCTCGCAAGGCGCCCGATCACCCGGAGGGCGGGAGTCGTTCGCCCGGATGCAGGAGTCGATGGCCGGGCGGGCGATGATCGTGGGCGTGGACCGCCTCGACTACTCCAAGGGACTGGAGGAGCGCTTTCTCGCCTACGAGCAGTTCCTGGCGACCCACGAGGCCCAGCGTGAAAAGGTCTTCATGCTCGAGATCGCCACCCTGAGCCGCAACGCCGTCGAGGCCTATCAGGACCTTCGCGGGCGCCTCGACGCCATCGCCGGCCGGATCAACGGCGCCTACGGGACGATGGACTGGGTGCCGCTGCGCTATGTCAACACAGGTTGCCGGCAGGACGAACTGGCCGGCATCTACCGCGCCGCCAGGATCGGCCTCGTCACGCCGCTGCGCGACGGCATGAACCTTGTCGCCAAAGAGTATGTCGCGTCACAGGATCCCGAAGATCCCGGCGTGCTGATCCTGTCACGCTTCGCGGGCGCGGCCGCCCAGCTCGGCTCGGCGTTGATCGTCAACCCGTACGACCGTGACGAGGTGGCCGGCGCGATGCAGCGCACCCTCACGATGGGCTACGCCGAGCGCCGACGGCGCTGGGAGAAGCTGATGGACAATGTCGTGTCCGAAAACGTGGCCGCCTGGCGGGAGTCGTTCGTTGACGCGCTGAAGGGCGAGATCCGCACCGCCCCGGCCAGACTGGCCAACGACGCGGCCTGACCGGGAAAGGCCGATCCGGGGCAGATGAGTCCATCTGCCCCGGGGAATGCCTATCGGCCAGCCTGGATGGTGACCGTCACCGGCGCGCCGCCCTGGCCCGTCGACTGCCAGCTCTCTCCGACGTTCTTGCTCACGGTCTTGGAGCAGGACGCCGGGGCGGGCTCGGGGCTCGACTGGGTGAAGCAGGTCTGGCTGCCCGAGATGGCCCAGGTCCCGGCGCTCTCACCCGCCGGGCTGCTGCCGGTGTAGGAGCCATCTTCGTTGATGTAGAGGCTGACGGCCGTGCCGTCGCCATAGGTGATCACCACGGTATTGCCGTAGGCGGTCGCCATGGGATCGGCCAGGGCCGGACCGGCCAGCATAGCGGCGGCGAGCGCCACGGTCGCAAGAAGTCGCATATTTGTGTTTCCCACCCGAAGTGTTGTCGCAGGTTCGCCTCATTGGCGAACCCGGGGAGGCTAACCAGATTATTGGCGCTTCGTTAACCCTTCTCCGATCGATCAGGGCAACATGTTCCGCCCGGCGGTCAAGGTATGCCGCACGGGCTCGCCCTTCAGACCCCTGGCCATCCAGCTGGCGCCGACGCCGCCGCTGGTCGGGGGAATGGCGGTGCAGAAGGCAAGCGGCACGTAGAAGGGCCGTTTCTGTGTCATGCAGACCTGCTGGCCCTTGAGCGCCCAGGCCCCGCCCGTCCGCTGGCCATTGGCGCGTTCGGCGTCATAGGTGCCGTCCGGGTGCAGCCACAGGCGGGTCGACTTGCCGTCCGGATAGAGGCTGACGATCGTGTTGCCGAAGGCGGGCTTCAGAGCCTCAGGCGAGGGCGACGCGGCCAGGGCCGCGCCCATGAGCGCGCCGACGATCACCTGAACTGACATCGGCTTCCTCCCCGCCCGACGACACGGTCACTTCATCACATATCCTTTGTGAAACTGTCATCAAACTTCCCGCGTCCGGGGAGCCGTTGACGCTGCCGGCTATTGACGTCAGCGCGGCGGGCCGCCATTCGCCCCGGACCCATGGACTCCCCGCCCCCTCCCCGTTCCGCGATCGAGAGCCTTCAGGCCGGGCGCGCCTTCGCGGCGCTGGCCGTGCTGCTCTTCCACGTCGAGCTGACGCTGGCCCTGCCGCAGTACCTGGCCCAGGACACCTTTCCGATCTTCCGGTCGGGCTATTCGGGGGTGCATTTCTTCTTCGTGCTCAGCGGCTTCGTGATCCTGATGGCCCACGGTCGCGACATCGGCCGGCCGGGCCGCGCGCCGACCTACGCCTGGAAGCGGGTGCGACGGATATACCCGCCGCTCTGGGCGGCGCTGCTGATCGCGACGCCCGCGACGCTGCTCCTGCCGCTGCTCAACAACGGAAACGCCTTCGACGCACTGGATGTCCTGTCGGCCATCGCCCTCACGCCGGCGACGCATGACCCGGTCCTTTCGGTGATCTGGACCCTGCGGCACGAGGCGCTGTTCTACGCCGTGTTCGGCCTCATTCTGCTGAGGCCGAGGATCGGCCTCGCGATCGCCGCGCTTTGGATGGCCCTTTCAGCGACCCTTCCGTGGCTGGGAATCGACGGCTGGCTGCGGTTCTTCTTCACCAGCCAGCACCTGCTGTTCGCGCTTGGCGCCGCCGCCTTTCTGCTGTTCCAGCGCGGCAAGGTTCCCGTGCCGGGGCTCGTGATGGCCGCAGGGTTGCTGCTGTTCGCCACCACCTGGGCCATCCCGCTTCTGAAGCTGCCGCTCAACGGCATCATCGGCAACTGGGCGTTCGGCCTCGGCGCCGCCCTGGCGGTCCTCGGCGCGGCGAGTCTGGAGCAGACTCGAGGGCTTCCCGTGCCCCGCTGGCTGTCGTTCCTGGGCGAGGCCTCCTACGCCATCTATCTGGCGCATGCCCCGATCGTCTATGCGACGACCGCCGGCGCCCTGGCGCTGGCGCCGCAGCTTCGCGAGGCGCCGATCGTCCTGTTCATACTGGTCACCGCCGCCGCCCTCGCGGCGGGTGTCGCCTTCCACCTCTGGGTCGAGCGCCCCTTGCTGGACCGACTGCCCCACACCCCGCCCCGGCGTCGGACAGACGAGCCCGCGAAGACTTCCGCACCCTAGGCAACGCAAGGCTTTCGTTGACTTTTCAGGGTTTGTGGCTAAGACACCGCAAGCTCCGGGCAGGTCTGGCGAATCCGCGCCGCCCGCTCGCCCAATGATCCGGGCGGCTCGGCGCTTTCGATTTAAGCGAGACATGACCGAATTTTCCCAGCTGGGGCTTAGCGCCTCGACACTCAAGGCAGTGGCCGATACCGGCTACACGACCGCCACGCCGATCCAGGAACAGGCCATCCCGGTGGCCCTCGCCGGCCGCGACGTTCTCGGCATCGCCCAGACGGGCACCGGCAAGACCGCGGCCTTCACCCTTCCCATGATCGACCGGCTGGCGGCGGGCCGCGCCCGCGCCCGCATGCCGCGCGCCCTGGTCCTGGCCCCGACCCGCGAGCTGGCCGACCAGGTGGCCAGCAGCTTCGAGAAGTACGCCAAGGGCACCCGCCTCAGCTGGGTGCTGCTGATCGGCGGCGTGTCGATGGGCGACCAGGTGTCTGCTCTGGACAAGGGCGTCGACGTGCTGATCGCCACCCCGGGCCGCCTGCTCGACCTGTTCGAGCGCAGCAAGATCCTGCTGACCGGCGTGCAGATGATGGTGGTCGATGAAGCCGACCGCATGCTCGACATGGGCTTCATCCCCGACATCGAACGCATCTTCAAGCTGACCCCGCCGAAGAAGCAGACGCTGTTCTTCAGCGCGACCATGCCGCCGGAAATCACCCGGCTGACCAAGCAGTTCCTCAATGATCCGACCCGGATCGAGGTCTCCCGGCCGGCCACCACCGGTGAGAACATCACCCAGTTCCTGGCGCGCATCCCGTCGAACGATCCCAAGGCCAAGCGCACCGCCCTGCGCAGCCTGATCGACCGCAGCGAGATCCAGAACGGCATCGTCTTCTGCAACCGGAAGAGCGAGGTCGATATCGTCGCCAAGTCCCTTCGAACGCACGGC
>JBIKTU010000091.1:0-6975 GCA_044347965.1 Caulobacter sp. | reverse complement strand
GATATCGCGGACGGCGGCGGCGATGGCGGCCGCGTCGTCGCCGGTCGGGGCCAGCCGCGTCGGCGCCGCGCCCCAGCGGGCCAGCATGGCCAGCAGGCCGACGCTGCCCGACTCGTAGATCTGGAAGGGCCCGGCGTCGGCCCCGGGCGCGGCCAGCTCCTCGCCGGTGGCCAGTACGGCCATGCGGGGGCGGCGGGCGACGGCCAGCGTTGCGCGGCCGGCGGCGGCGGCCAGCGACAGTCGCCAGGGGTCCAGCCTGACGCCCGCCTCGAGCAGGACCGCGCCGGCCTGGAAGTCGCCGCCGCGCGGGCGGATGTGGCTTCCGCCGACGACGGGGCCCAGGCGGACGACGTCCCCCTCCCGCGTCGCCTCTTCCTGGATCACCACCAGGTCGGCGCCGGCCGGCAGGGGCGCGCCGGTGAAGATGCGGACCGCTTCGCCCGTTTGCAGCGGGGCTTCGTGGCCGCGCCCGGCGGCGCTTTCGCCGACGATGCGGAGCGTGGTCGCTTCGCCGGCGTCGGCGCGGCGCACGGCCCAGCCGTCCATGGCCGAGGCGTCGAACGGCGGCTGGTCGCGGACCGCGGCGACGGCCTCGGCCAGCACGCGGCCATCGGCCTCGGCCAACGGAACGGCTTCGGAGGGCAGGGCGGCGGCCCGCGCCAGCATGCGGTCCCGGGCGTCCTCGACGCTCAGGCCCTTCAGCTTGCGCGCGGGATCAGCCGACGAAGGCGCGTTCGAGGACATAGTCACCAGGCTCGGCGTTGGAGCCCTCGACCATGCCGTGAGTCTCGACCAGGGCGCCCATGTCCTTGATGAAGTCCATGCTGCCGCACAGCATGATGCGGTCTTCGTCCGGATTGAACTTTTCACCGTCCAGGCCGAGGTCGCGGAACAGCTGGCCGGACGCGATCAGGTCGGTGAACCGGCCCTGGCGTTCGAACGGCTCGCGGGTGACGGTCGGGTAGTAGTGCAGCTGGGCCTTCGCCTCGTCCCCGACCAGCGGGTCGTCATGGATGCCGGCGGTGAAGAAGTCGCGGTAGGCCAGCTCGGCGATCTCGCGCACGCCGTGGCAGACATAGACCTGCTCGAAGCGGCTGTAGGCGTCCGGATCGCGGGCCACCGCCAGCCAGGGGGCCAGGCCCGTGCCGGTGCCGAACAGGAACAGCCGTTTGCCGCCCTTCAGCGCGTCCAGCACCAGGGTGCCGGTCGGCTTCTTGCCGAGCAGGACGGTGTCGCCCTCCTGGATCAGCTGCAGCTTGCTGGTCAGCGGGCCGTCCTCGACCTTGATCGAGAAGAACTCCAGCTCCTCGGCCCAGGACGGCGAGGCGACTGAATAGGCCCGCAGGATCGGCTTGGCGCCGTCAACGCCCGGCAGGCCGATCATCACGAACTCGCCCGATCGGAAGCGGAAGCTCTCCGGCCGGGTGATGGCGAAGCTGAACAGGCGGTCGGTCCAGTGCTTCACCCACAGCACCTTCTCCTCGAAGAAGGGGCTCGCCTTCACCGGCGCGGCCTGAAGGTCGGCTGTCGACATCGTATTGAATTTCCTCGCGACCCGCAGGGGGTCGATACTGGTCCTCATGTGATGCGGCGAAGCATCATGTCAACGCAAGGAAGACTGGGGCGGCGTTGAGGGATGCTGGCGCTGGTTCTCCCTCCTCCTTGTGGGGAGGGTGGATCGGCGAGCGCAGCGAGACGAGACGGGTGGGGCAAGCAGCGATCCTCCCCCGACGACGAAAGCGGCCACCCCTTGCCCCACCCTGGTCCGCTGCGCGGACCTGTCCCTCCCCATGAAGGGGAGGGAGAGCGCCCTCAGTTCTCTTCCCCGCTCCCCGGATCGGTCTCCGTCGTTTCCGTCTGGATCGCACCCTCCGAGCCGGCCGCTTCAGTCGCCGGCGGGGCGCAGGTTCTCGTTCCCGGTTTCGCGATTGCCGGGGCGTTCGGTCATGGGAGTCTCCCTTTCCCGGCAAAAACGTCGTGGAAGAGGGTTCGATCCGGCGCCGGCTTGCTTGCCCGCCGCCGCTGTCCCTGCTAAACGGCCCGCTTCCGGTGAATTGACAAGCTGACCGGCGGGTATCACCGCCTACGGTTCGCTGTTCGGTTCACGGGAGGGCATTTGCCCGACAGGGTGGACGTCTACGAGTGTAGCTCAGCTGGTAGAGCATCGGTCTCCAAAACCGAGGGCCGGGGGTTCGAATCCCTCCACTCGTGCCACCTGCTTCCTATATGCGGAGCGCGATGGTCGCGCTTCGGCCAGTTGAAAGAGCGTCAGACCCGTCCGATGGCCAAGAAAACGGGCAATCTCTCCGCGATGAAACAGCGCGCCGCCAGGAGCGCCGCCGCTGTCGCCGCGCCTGCCGGTCAGGCTGCCGCCGCCGCCGCCACGCCGAAGAAACCCTTCAGCATCGTGCAGTTCGGCAAGGAGGTCCGCGCCGAAGGTCGCAAGATCACCTGGACGAGCCGCAAGGAGACCTGGATCACCTCGGTGATGGTATTCATCATGGTGATCATCGCCGCCCTGTTCTTCTTCGTGGTCGACACGAGCCTGTCGTTCATCGTGTCCCAGGTCCTGAAGCTCGCGAACGCCGGATAATCCATGAACGCTCAAGTCGAAGCCCGGCCGTCCAACCCGCGCCACCGCTGGTACATCGTCCACGCCTACTCGAACTTCGAGAAGAAGGTGGCCGACCACATCCGTGACCAGGCCAGGGCCCAGGGTCTGGAAGACGCCTTCTCCGAGATCCTCGTGCCGACCGAGGAGGTCGTCGAGATCCGCCGCGGCCGCAAGGTCAACGCCGAGCGCAAGTTCCTGCCCGGCTACGTGCTGGTGAAGATGGACCTCAGCGACGAGGCCTACCACCTGGTCAAGAACACGCCGAAGGTCACCGGCTTCCTCGGCTCGGCCAGCAAGCCGCAGCCGATCTCCGAAAAGGAAGCGGCCCGCATGATCGGCGTGGTCGAGGAAAGCGTCGAGCGTCCCAAGTCGACCGTCCGCTTCGAGATCGGCGAGCAGGTTCGCGTCACCGACGGTCCGTTCGCCAGCTTCAACGGCTCGGTCGAGCAGGTCGACGAGGCCCGCGAGCGCCTGCACGTCGCCGTCTCGATCTTCGGCCGCGCGACCCCGGTCGAGCTGGAATACAGCCAGGTCGAAAAGGTCGTCTGACCCTACGCCACCGCCGTCATCCCCGGACTTGTTCCGAGGACCCAGGCGTGATGAGTTTTCTGAAGGGGCGCGGCGATGGTCGCGCCCCTTCTTCGTTTGCGGTGTGCATGGGTCGTCAGAACAAGTCTGACGATGACGGCTCAGGGGAGGGGGAAGCGGTTGTCCGCCCGCACCTTCTCTGCTACACGCGCGCCTCGCCCAGAAGACCGGGCGTCAAATCCGTGGGAGGGGTCTGCCCGCACCACGGCCGCATAGGCGCTTTAACTAGCGCCGCTTAAACGGAGACAGAGATGGCCAAGAAGATCTTGGGCTATATCAAACTGCAGGTGAAGGCTGGCTCGGCCACGCCTTCCCCGCCCATCGGCCCGGCTCTGGGTCAGCGCGGCGTCAACATCATGGGCTTCTGCAAGGAGTTCAACGCGCGCACCGAGAAGGAAGTGAAGGGCACGCCCCTGCCGACGGTGATCACCGTCTACCAGGACAAGTCCTTCACCTTCATCACCAAGACCCCGCCCGCCACCCACTTCATCAAGGAAGCGCTGGGCCTCAAGTCCGGCTCGACCAAGCCGGGCCGCGACAGCGCCGGCACGATCACCCGCACCCAGCTGCGCGAGATCGCCGAAAGCAAGATGAAGGACCTGAACGCCAACGACATCGACGCCGCGGCCCGCATCATCGAGGGCTCAGCCCGTTCGATGGGCCTGCAAGTCGTGGAGGCTTAAGACCATGCCCAAGCAAGCCAAGCGCATTCAGGCCTGGACCGGCGATCGCGAAGCGACGCACTCGGTCGAGGACGCCGTGAAGCTGGTCAAGGCCAACGCCAAGGCCAAGTTCGACGAGTCGGTCGAGATCGCCGTCAACCTGGGCGTCGACCCGCGTCACGCCGACCAGCAGGTCCGCGGCGTGGTCTCGCTGCCCTCGGGCACCGGCCGTGACGTCCGCGTCGCCGTCATCGCCAAGGACGCCAAGGCCGAGGAAGCCCTCGCCGCCGGCGCCGACGTGGTGGGCGCCGAGGAGCTGGTCGAGCGCATCCAGGGCGGTTTCATGGACTTCGATCGCGTCATCGCGACGCCGGACATGATGGCCCTGGTCGGTCGTCTGGGTAAGGTGCTGGGCCCGCGCGGCCTGATGCCCAACCCGCGCGTCGGCACCGTGACCCCGAACGTCGGTCAGGCCGTCAAGGACGCCAAGGGCGGCGCCATCGAGTTCCGCGTCGAGAAGGCGGGCATCGTCCACGCCGGCATCGGCAAGGTCTCCTTCACCGAGGAAGCCCTGCTGGCCAACGTCCGCGCTCTCGTGGACGCGCTGAACAAGGCCAAGCCGTCGGGCGCCAAGGGCACCTACGTCAAGCGTATCGCCCTGTCTTCGACCATGGGCCCGGGCTTCAAGATCGACACCGGTTCGGTCAGCGCCTAGGCGCCGGACCTTCGTCGCAAGACAACCGGACGGGCGGGCTCGCAAGGGCCCGCCCGTTTCGCGTTTGGGGGTCAGCTCGGCAGCGCCGCGAAATCCTCGCCGGTCCGCAGTTCGGTGGCCTTGAACACCGCTGTCGGGGCCACGGCCTTCCAGTAGACGGCGTCCTCGGCGCGACCAACGCCGCTCCGTTCGACACATCGCAGGCGGCGGGCCGCGGCGATGGTCAGCAGCTGGGCATGGCGGCCGCGCGCGGTCTGGCGTGGCTCCGGTGCGAAGGGCCGCAGACCGTGCATCTGCGCGGCGGTCCAGGGATCGGGGCTGGTCTGGATGGGGCCCAGCAACATGGGCTTGGTCTTTCGGTCGGGCGGGACGCGAGGCGTTCGGCCTCGCCGATCCGGCTAAAGATCGTCTTCGCGATCACCGTCCAAATGGGGATGCCCTGTGGATAGTTCCAGTGTTTCCCAATTAAATCCGTGACATGGTTGGTGAACAACTCAGGCCGGCGGCTGCTTGACCCGCCGGATCAGGGCCGTGTCGTAGCCGAGGGCGGCCGCGCGGGCGATGTGGGTCTCGATCACCGCCTCGCCCGGCGTCGGGTCCCGGCTGAGGATCCACAGGTACTTGCCGGACGGCTCGCCGACGATGGCCCAGCTGTAGTCCTCGGCACGGTCCAGCACCCAGTAGTCGGCGAAGAAGGGGCCGAAGAAGGCGACCTTCAGCTTGGCGCCCTGGCTTCCCTCGACGACCTTGGCCTTGCCCTCGGCGGCACGCGCCTTTCCGTCGGGCGCGCTGTCGCGGCAGGTGTTGAGCACGCTGATCATGCCGTCCGGGCGCTGGCTGTACTCCGCCGTCACGCCCTCGCAGCCGCGCTCGAAGCGGTTCTCGTAGCGGGCCAGCTCGTACCAGCGGCCCAGATAGCGCTCCAGGTCCACCGCCTTGGACGGTTGCGGCACGGCGGCGTTGCCGCTGGGCCCCGAAGCACAGCCGGCGAGCGCCAGGGCGAAGATCAGGATGGCGGCGCGAAGGCTGGACATGGGTGGATCCCTGGCTGGTTCGGGTAACAACCCTACGCCAAGTCCCGGCCGGCGGATCAGTTCCTGTCCCGGCTTGAGTTTCCCTTCGCCTTGATCTATACGCGCGCTCTTCCAGCGAACGGGCTTGCCCGCCGCTGGTCCTGTCCGAGAGCTACGCGACGTCGGGGTCACCTGCGTCGTAACAGAAGGGGAGCCCCCCTTCAGCGTAGGGAGACGGGGAAACGAGACGCCGCATCACCGCACAAGCTGCGGGCGCGGCCGATGATTTCCTTGGGACAGGTCTACCGTCACCCGCCTTCGGGAGCGATCCCGCGCGCGGGCGGCATGCTTTCGGCGTCCGGATGGTCCGGGCGTCGTGAATCAGGAGACCGCAATGAACCGCGCACAAAAAGCGGAATCGATCGAGACGCTCAAGGGCGTCTTCGCCGATGCCGGCGCCGTGGTCGTGACCCACTACATGGGTCTGACCGTTGCGGAAATGACCGACCTTCGACTCCGCCTCCGCAAGGAAGGCGCGTCGATCAAGGTGGTGAAGAACACTCTGGCCCAGAAGGCTCTTGGTGGTTCGCTGGGTGAGGCGGGCGACGCCCTCTTCACCGGCCCCGTCGCCATCGCCTACGGCCCGGACCCCGTCTCCGCCGCCAAGGTCGCCGCCCAGTTCGCCAAGGAGAACGACAAGTTCACCCTCGTTGGCGGCATCATGGGCAAGGACGTTCTCGACCAGAACGCGGTGAAGGCTCTCGCCACGCTGCCGTCGCTGGACGAACTCCGCGGCAAGCTTATCGGCCTTCTGCAGGCTCCCGCGACCAAGGTCGCTGGCGTCATTCAGGCTCCGGCCGCCCAGCTGGCCCGCGTCTTCAACGCCTACGCCACGAAGGACGCGGCCTAGTCCCGGTCATCTCCGCCTACCTCCCAACACCCCAAGGAAAATCGCACCATGTCGAAGCTTGAAAAGATCGTTGACGATCTGTCCGCCCTGACCGTCCTGGAAGCCGCCGAGCTCTCCAAGATGCTCGAAGAAAAGTGGGGCGTCTCCGCCGCTGCTCCGGTCGCCATGATGGCCGCTGGTGGCGGCGCCGCCGCCCCGGTCGAAGCCGTGGAAGAGCAAACCGAGTTCACCGTTGTTCTGACCGCCGGTGGCGACAAGAAGATCAACGTGATCAAGGAAGTCCGCGGCGTCCGTCCGGACCTCGGCCTGAAGGAAGCCAAGGACCTGGTCGAAGGCGCTCCGCAGAACGTCGTCGAGAACGTGTCCAAGCAAGCCGCCGAAGAAGTCGCCAAGAAGCTGACCGAAGCCGGCGCGACCGTCCAGATCAAGTAATGCCGAGGCCGCGCGCCTCAGCGCGGCCAGGCATTGTCCCC
>JBIKTU010000090.1:0-6997 GCA_044347965.1 Caulobacter sp. | reverse complement strand
GTGACAGACCACCTCCACAGCGCCCGACGGCGTGATGGCCACCACCTTGTTGGCGGCGGGCAGACAGACCCAGAGATTGCCGTCTGCATCGAAGCCCACCCCGTCGGTATAGCCGTAGTCGCTGTGGTCGACCCCGTCGCCGGCCAGCTTGCCCAGCACGGGCCCGTAGCGCTCGCCGGGACCCAGCTGGCCGCCGGGCAGAACCTCGAACCGCATCACGTCCAGCCCGCTGGTCTGGGCGCAGTAGAGCCAGCGGTCGTTGGCCGACAGCGCCATGCCGTTGGGAAACTTCAGCCCCTCGGCGACGATCTCGCTGGAGCCGTCCGGCCGCAGCACGAAGATGAAGCCGTCGGCGCGGCCGTCCAGCGCCTGGGGCCAGGTCTCGGCGTGGGTGGAGTTGGCGCACCAGATGTTGCCGGCCCGGTCGAGCACCGGATAGTTGGCGCTGGTCAGCCGCCTGCCGCCGACCTCGGCCAGCAGGGTCTCGTGGACGCCGGTGGCCGGATCGAACCGCTGCAGCGGCCCCTCCTCCCGGTCGTAGATGCCGAAGTTGGCGATCAGGACCCGGCCCTTCAGGTCCATGTTGATGCCGTTCGGCGCCCCGCCCTTCGGGCCCATGCGGGTGAAGGACCCGTCGGGGTGGATCTCCGCCACCGCGCACTGGTGGTCCGAGGCGAAGACCCGGCCGTCCCTGCCGACCACGACGTCCTCGGGCCGGTCGATGCCGACGGCGATCTTCATGAACGCTTCAACCGCGATATGCGCGACCATGCCGTCCTCCCGTTGTTCTGTTCTCGTTGGCGCTACCAGAACAGGTCCGGCGGGGTTCCGTCCAGCACCTGGGCGATCCGGCGACGGGTGGCGTTGGTCGTCCCGACGGGCAGGTCTCTCGGATCGAACCAGTCCCGGCGCAGGATCTCGCCCCGCGCGGTCGCCGGCGTCGGGGTCCAGCGCTCCAGGCGGTAGAGCAGGACATGGTCACCGCGAAACGTGCGGACGTTGTCGTGGATCGAGACCAGCGTCATCCGCCCGTCGGGCCTGACGCCCGCCTCTTCCTCCAGCTCGCGCGCCGCGGCGATCTCGGCCGATTCGCCACGCTCGACCCCGCCGCCCGGCAGGTGCCAGCCGGGGGTGTAGCTGTGCTCGATCAGCAGAACCCGACCCTGGTCGTCGAAGACCATGACCCGCACCCCGACCGTCAGGCCGCGGACCTGTCGCATGGCGATCCGGTAGGCCGGCGTGAGAACTCGGTAGAGGCGGCGGAGCAGCAACATCGCCACAGCCTAGGGCGCCGGCTTGCGGCGCGCGAGGCGCGGGGCTAAAGCCGGACGGATATTGTTTCGCGGAGCTCGACCATGGCCGCTGTCGGCGTCATCTTCCTTTTCGTCATCGTCCTGGCCGCGCTGAACCTTTTCGAGTTCGGCAAGGTCGACTGACCCTGACACATAGTCCGGAGCTCGCGCGGTGAACGGCGTCGCCTTCGTAACCGCCGCCGCCCGGCGCATCGGGCGGGCGCTTGCCGTCGAGGCGGCGCGCGCCGGCTTCGATGTTGCGGTTCACCACCGCGCCTCGCCCGAAGACGCCGAGGCGACGGCCGCCCTGGTCCGGGCCGAAGGTCGCCAGGCGCTGGTGCTGGCCGGCGACCTCACGGCCCATGACGCCGGAACCCTGATCGCCAGGGCCGAGACCCTCGGCCCCGTGACCCTGCTGGTCAACAACGCCTCCCTCTTCCTCGACGACCGGCTGGAGACCACCACCGCCGCCGACCTGGACGCCCATATGGCGACCAACGTCCGCGCGCCGGTTGTCCTGGCCCAGGCCTTCGTGGCGGCTCTGCAGGCTGACCGGGCCGGACTGATCGTCAACATCATCGATCAGCGGGTCTGGCGGCCGACGCCGCAGTATTTCAGCTACAGCCTGTCGAAGGCGGCGCTCTGGTACGCCACCCAGACCATGGCCCAGGCGCTGGCGCCGCGCATCCGCGTCAACGCCATCGGGCCGGGGCCGACCTTCGGCTCGACCCACCAGGCGCCGGGGAGCTTCGAGGCCGAGGCCGAGGGCACGCCGCTGGGCCGCCGGGTAACCGGCGAGGACATCGCCGCGGCGCTGCGCTACCTCATTGACGCCCGCTCGGTCACCGGTCAGTTGATCGCCGGGGACAGCGGCCAGCACCTCGCCTGGCGGACGCCGGACATCGTCGACTTCTAGAGAGGGCGCGCTTGGCCGTTTCCCCGCTTCAGGACCCGCCCCTGGACACCGCCCCCAACGCCCGGGTCGTGATCACCAAGGTGTTCGTGCGCGGCCTCAAGGTCGAGGCCGAGGTCGGCGTCTACAGCCATGAGCGCGGCAAGACCCAGCCGCTGGTCATTGACGTCGAACTGGACGTCGCCGCCGCCGGGGCCCGGCATCTGGCCGACACCCTCAACTACGAAACCATCCGCAACGACGCCCGCGCCCTGGGCGCCTCGGGCCATATCGAGCTGGTCGAGGTGTTCGCTGAACGGCTGGCGGAACTGTGCCTCGCCGACCCGCGGGTGACCCGGGCCCGGGTCCGGGTGGAGAAACCCCTGGCGCTGGCGCCCGACGCCGAGGCGGCCGGGGTCGAGATCACGGCGGTCCGCGCCTGAGCGTTCTGGTCCATGCGGCGCGGCTTGCGCCCCTCAGGCCCGAGACGACGTGGCGGCTGGACGGCGACACCCTCATCGAGACGACCGGCAAGCGCGAGCGTCGCTGGCCCCTGGCCTCGGCGCGAAGCCTGACTCTCGCGCCGCCGGGGCCCGGCGGGCGCTGCGCCGCCTGGCTGGCCTTCCCGGGCGGACGGGTGACCCTCGTCTCCCACGGCTGGAGCGGACCGGGCCGGTTCGAGGACCATACCGCCAGCTACAGCCCGCTGGTGCGGGCGCTGGCCGGCCGCCTCTCCGTCCTGGCGCCGGGCGCCCGCATCTCCGCCGCCGGCCTGGACAGTCAGGGTGGGATGTCCTGGATCATCGGCCTGCTCGGCGCCGGCGTCGTCGCCCTGCTGGTCTTCTCGCTGATGGCCGGCGCCGCCGGGCTGGGGGTCAGCCTGGCCGCGCGGCTGCTGTTCGCGCTGATCCTGATCTTCGCCGTCACGCCCTGGCTGAGGCCGCGCCTCGCCGGCCTGAACCCACACGACCTGCCGCGCTCGCTGACCCCCTGAAGGAGCCGGTTTGCCTCGCCGGGCGTTTGCGGCGACGATGCCCCCGACAAAGCGGAGTCTGCCGATGACCGATAGCGTTCCCGTCGCCAGGTCCCACGAGGATCGGGTCCTGCCCGCCATCGTCTATGGGCTCTATGTGTTCGGCGCGATGTCGATGCTGATCACGGTGATCATCGGCCTGGTCATCGCCTACGCCAACCGCGCGACGGCCGGTCCGCGGATGGACACGCACTACCGGTTCCTCATCCACACCTTCTGGAAGACCATCTGGTGGTTCCTGATCGGCATCGGGGTCGGCCTGGCCGGACTGGTGATGACCATCACCCTCATCCTGGCGCCCATCGGCATCCCGCTGATGATCGTCGGCTGGGGCGGAGCGGGCCTGGTCGGGGTCTGGTTCTACGTCCGGTGCGTGGTCGGGATCATCTATCTGGTCCAGGACGAGTCCTACCCCAGACCCGAGGCGTGGCTGATCTAGAGGCGCCGCAACCCCTTATTGCCTAAGGATCGGGCGCATTCGACCGAGGGGTTCCCCTGCGAGTTGTGGCGTTTTGACCCCCCGTCGTTTCACTGCCGCACTCCCTCCTGTTCGGGGCGAAGACGACGGGGGTGCACATGGTGGCGCGGATACTGAGCCTGCTTGCAGGGGTCCTGTTCGCAGGCATCGGCTGGGCCATCCTCGCCCCTGGCGGCATGGCGGGGATCGAACTGCCGGCGATCAGGTTGGGCATTTTCGAGGGCCACCGGCCGTTCATCGGCTGGATAGCGGCGGCGTTGGGGATCGTCGCCCTGCTGTCCTCGGTCCTGCCCCGCGATGGCGGCGGAGGCGGCGGAAAGCGACGCACGGCGCCGCTGGTCGACTTCGACGCCGAGCCGGCGCCGTCGGCGGCGGAAGGGGGCGTCGCGAGTGGAGGCCACACAGCCTTCCACGAGCAGGCTCCGCCGCCGACGGCCTCGCCGCCTCCACGTATGGAGGCGGTTGCCGACGAAAGTTTCGCCGACCTGCGGGAACGCCTCCGAACCCTGGTCCGCACAGAACAATGGCCCTCGGCCGCCGCCCTCGCGCGGCGGCTTCCCGCGTCCGCCACCACCGATGAGGAGCGCTTGCTCGCCGCCCGGGACCTGGGCGACTTCGCGCGTTCGCAGGGCGCCGGCGACGAGGCGGCAGACGCCTATGATATGGCGCTGGCCAGCGCGCGGGGCCTGGCGGCCCAGGCCCCGACCGACCCGGTCCGCCTCGCAATGCTGGCCGGGGTCCTGACCGGCGTCGGCGACTCCGCGCAGGATGAAGGTCGCCTTGAAGCCGCCGTCGAGGCCTACGAGGAAGCCTTGGAGATCCGCCGCCAGCTGGCCCGGGACGACAACAGTCCGGACGCCCGCCGCGCGCTGTCGCTGGCGCTAGAGCGCCTCGGAGACGCCCGCGAAGACCGTGGCCATCGCGTGCGGGCCCTCGATCTCTATCGCGAGAGCTTCGACATCGCCGGCAAGCTCGCCGCCATCGATCCGCAGAAGTACGGCGAAGACCTGCAGGTCACCCGCCGCCGGCTGGGCGAACTCGAAGCCAAGCTCGCCGCGGTCTGATATCCCGGCCCGGCCTCCTGGGGCCGACTATGATCACCGGACCTACGAAAGAGGGCGCAGCCGACAGGCCGCGCCCTCTTCGTCTTGCTCACCACCCATGGAGGGCGGTCAGGCCGGTACGACTTCCCGCCGCACGAGCCGGGCGTAGTCGTCCATCAGCGTCAGCGAAATCTTGCCGGGGATGAAACGGTACTCGCCCACCTCGGCCACCGGCGTCACCTCCGCCGCCGTGCCGACGATGAAACACTCCTCGAAGCCGGCCATCTCCTCGGGCTGGATGTGGCGCTCCACCAGCTCATAGCCGCGCTCGCGCGCCAGCCTGATCACCGTCTGGCGGGTAATGCCGTTCAGGAAGCAGTCCGGAGTCGGCGTGTGCAGGACGCCGTCCTTCACGAAGAACACGTTGGCGCCCGTCGCCTCGGCCACATAGCCGCGATAGTCGAGCATCATCGCGTCCGAGTAGCCGTCCTGTTCGGCGGCGTGCTTGGAGATGGTGCAGATCATGTACAGGCCGGCGGCCTTGGCCGCGACCGGCGCCGTCCTGGGCGAGGGGCGATCGTACTTCGCCCAGGTCAGGCGAATGCCCTTCTTCTTCTGCTCGGGGTCGAAGTAGCTGGGCCAGTCCCACACCGCGATGGCGACGTGGATCTTGCTGTGCTGGGCCGAGACCCCGATCATCTCCGAACCGCGCCAGGCGATCGGACGAACGTAACAATCCTTGAGCCCGTTCCTGGCGCAGGTCGCCTTGCAGGCCTCGTCGATCTCCGACACCGTGTACGGAATCTTGAAGTCGAGGATTTCAGCCGACTTGAACAGCCGCTCGGTATGGGCCGTGAGCTCGAAGATCTCGCCGCCATACATCCGCTCGCCCTCGAACACCGACGAGGCGTAGTGGAGGCCATGGGTCAGTACGTGCACCTTCGCCTCGCGCCAGGGCACGAACTGGCCGTCCAGCCAGATCCATCCGTCGCGATCATCGAAGGGAACGAGTGACATTTCGAGTATTCCTCCTCTCAAGGAAGCGGCGACCTTAGACTGTCTGGGCGCCAGTTCGTCAAACAGAATGGCCTGAATTCATGAACGCTCCGGCCGATCCGCGCCTGATCCTGAGAGACGAGGAGCTCGATTCCGGCCTGGAGCTGATGCTGCTGGCGGAGGCGAGCCTGTGGGCGGCCGTGGACGCGGCCCTGGAGGCGGAGGCCGGCGGACTGGGGCGCCCTCACTGGCGGGCGACCTTCCTGCTGCGGCGCCGGCCCGGCGTGGGCGCCCGGGACCTCAGCCGGCTCACCGGCCTCTCCAAACAGGCGGCCAGTCGCACCCTGAACGACCTGATGAGGCTGGGCCTGGCCGAGATCGAGACCGGCGACCTGGACGCCCGACGCCGCCCGGCGCGCCTGACCCAGCTCGGCATGGCCTTCGAGACCCGGATCTCCGAACGCCTGCGGACCTTGCTCGGCCGCGCCTACCGCACGGGCGGGCTTGACGGCGTGGCGGGCGCCCGGCGCATTCTCGCCGCGCTGGCGGGGCCGCGAACGGGCGTGGGCCTGCGCCGCGAGGAGGGCTGAGTTGACCGGATCGGACCGTCACCTGCTGGTGGTCGACGACGACGACCGTATCCGCGAGCTGCTCAAGGAGTATCTGGCGCGGTCGGGCTTCCGCGTCACCGGCGCCTCGGACGCGGCCTCGGCCTCGCGCCTGATCGACACCCTCGATTTCGACCTCATGGTGCTGGACGTGATGATGCCGGGCGAGGACGGCTTCGCCTTCGCCCGCCGGCTGCGCGCCCGCAGCGACGCACCCGGCCGCACACCCATCCTGATGCTGACCGCGCGCGGCGAGTCCGGCGACCGCATCGAGGGCCTGAGCCTCGGCGTCGACGACTATCTGGCCAAGCCGTTCGAACCGCGGGAGCTTCTGCTGCGCATCGAGGCCATCCTTCGCCGGGCCGGGCCGCGCGACACCGGGCCGACGGTCATCGGGCTGGGCGCCTGCGCATTCGACATCGAGCGGGGCGAACTGACCCGCGACGGCGCCGTCATCCGTCTGACCGAGGCGGAGATCGAGCTGATGCGCCGTCTGTCCCGATCGGCCAACGCCCCCGTCGACCGGCTGGAACTGGCCCGCGACACCGCCGACGTGACCGGCCGGGCTGTCGATGTCCAGGTCACCCGCCTGCGTCGCAAGATCGAGGATGATCCCAAGACGCCGCGCTACCTTCAGACCGTGCGCGGCATCGGC
>JBIKTU010000089.1:0-7006 GCA_044347965.1 Caulobacter sp. | reverse complement strand
GACCGGAAACGCGCTTGGGCGGCCAGGAGAAACTCCGGCCGCTTGCGCATACGTTCGATTGTCGGCTGTTGGTCCAGCATCGTCCCGGTCCCGTCGATCAGACGCAGATAGGGACGCGCCCGGCCTATACTAGGCGGTCAGGCGCTTGCGGCCCTTGGCGCGGCGACGGGCGACGATCTTGGCGCCGTTCTTGGTCGACATCCGCAGCCGGAAGCCGTGACGGCGCTTGCGCACGAGACGCGAGGGCTGAAAGGTCCGCTTGCTCACGGGAAGGCTCCGAATTCTAAAGGTACAGGCGCGCCAGGCGGGGCCCGTCGCGATGAGCGGGGGGAGATACGGGAAGGGGGGACCTGAGTCAACCCAAGCCCTTACAGGTCCGGCCGGATGATCGCCTTGCCGATCACCTGGCGGTCGGCGAGCAGGTCGAAGGCCTCGCGCCAGCGGTCCAGCGGCAGCTCGGCGTGGACGCGGGGCTTGATGACGCCATCGTCGGCCAGGCGCCAGACGGCCTCGGCGTTCTCGCGGCCGCGCTCGGGGAACTGGCGGCCGTACTCGCCGGCCCGCACGCCCATCACCGAGAAGCCCTTGATCAGCGGCATGTTGACCGAGACGGTCGGGATGCGCCCTGACGTAAAGCCGATGACCAGCAGCCGGCCGTCGAAGGCGATGCAGCGCACGCTCTCGTCGAAGACGTCGCCGCCGACCGGGTCATAGATGACGTCCGCCCCGCGCCCGCCGGTGATCTCCTTGACCTTCTCGCGGAAGCCGCCGGTGACGTTGACGATGGCGTCAGGCGCGTACTCCGCCGCGACGATGGCCAGCTTCTCGTCCGAGGCCGAGGCGGCGATGACCCGGCAGCCCAGCGCCCTGGCCAGATCGACGCAGGCCAGGCCCACGCCGCCGGCCGCGCCATGGACCAGCACCCACTCGCCCGGCTCGACCCGCGCCCGGCGGACCAGCGCCACCCAGGCGGTCAGATAGGCGGCGCCGTAGGCCGCGGCCTGGGCGAAGCTGAGCCGCGCCGGCTTGGGCTTTAGGCCCCGGGGGTCCATCACCGCGTACTCGGCGAACCCGCCCGTCTTGGCCCCGCCGACGATGGCGTCGCCGACGCTCCAGCCGGTGACCCCCTCGCCCAGGGCCGCGATCTCGCCCGAAAGGTCCAGCCCCGGGGTGAAGGGCAGTGACGGCTTGAACTGGTACTCCCCCTTGGTCATCAACAGGTCGGGGAAGTTGACGCTGGCGGCGCGGACGCGGACCAGCACCTGGCCCGGGCCGGCGGTCGGCGTGGGGACCTCGCGGACGTGGGTCCCGGCGTAGAACTCGCCCAGCTCTTCGACGACCAGCGCGCGCATGTCTTCACTCCGTTGCGACGGGGATTCTGGAGCGCTTACGTCGCGGGAGTCACGGCGGAAAGGATCGGGGACAGGTTAAGATGTCCCGAGGGACACCTTAACCTGTCCTCTAAGCGTCCCCTAAGCGAGCTTCCCCTCGTACGCCTGGCGCACGAAGCCGGCGATCTCGCGGCAGGCGGTGTCGGCGGTGGGGACGGCGCCGGTGAAGGCGGTGAAGCCGTGGGCCAGGCTGTCGTAGCAGCGGTAGACCACCGGCACGCCGGCGTCGCGCAACCGCTTGGCGTAGCACTCGCCCTGGTCGACCAGCGGATCGAATCCGGCGGTGGCCACGATCGCCGGCGCCAGGCCCGACAGGTCTTCCGTCCTGATCGGCGACAGGCGCGGGTCCGCCGGATCGGCGTCCGGACTCATGTAGTGGGCCATGAACCAGTTCATGGTGTCGCGCGACAACGGATAGGCATCGCCGAAGGTGGTCATCGACTGGGTTTCGCTGGCCACGTCGACGGCGGGATAGATCAGCAGCTGCAGGGCCGGCTGGGGCTCGCCGGCGCGCTTCATCTCCTGGGCGACCACGGCGGCGAAGTTGCCGCCCATGGAGTCGCCGCCGATCGCCGCCAGGCCTTCCGGGGCGCCGAAGCGGGCGGCGTTGTCGCGGCCCCAGCGGTAGGCGGCCAGCACGTCTTCCAGCCCGCCGGGAAAGCGGGTCTCCGGCGCCAGGCGGTAGTCCACCGACAGCACCGCGCAGCGGGCGACACGGGCCAGGATCTGGCAGAAGACGTCGCTGGTCTCCAGGTCGCCGATCACCCCGCCGCCGAAGTGGGCGAAGACCATCAAGGGCGCGGCCGGATCCTGCTCGGCCGGACGATAGGCGCGCAGCTTCAGCGGGCCGCCGGGGCCGTCGATGGGCAGGTTCTCGACCCGGACGCCGGGCTCGGGTTTGCCGGTCATGGCCGCCAGGCCTCCGGCGCTGGCCGCCCGGGCCTCCTCCGGCGTCAGGGACGACATGGCCGGCATCCGCCGGGCGCCTGCGGTCAGGAACTGGAAGCGGGGGTCCAGGGTGCGTCCGCCCTGATAGACTACGCCGCCGCCGGACATCGCCCGCAGCACCGGCGTTGGCAGCGACAGCAGAACCTTCAGGATCGCTTTCTGGACCGCGGGATCGGCCATGGTGCTCTCCGGGTCAGGTCGAAAGGCGCGGCAGGGCGGGAATGCCGCCCATGATCAGCTTCACCGCGAAGTCGGCGGCGGCGGCGGTGTCGATCGGCCGGCGCTCGAGCATCTTGTCGCCGACCTCCCGGGCCATGGCGATACAGGCGGCGGCCAGGTAGTCGGCGTCCACCCGCGGCGCGGCATCAAGCTCCATGGCCTGCAGGAAGGCGTCGCGCACCTCCTCGAAGACCCGCTCCATCTCCGGGGTCTGCACCCGCATATGCGGGTGCTTCTCGCCGGCCGGGTGGTGGTCCGGCAAGGTCTCGTGCTCATCGGCCATGAAGTCGAAATAGGCCTGGATCGCCGCCCGCACATAGCCCTCGAAGGTGTTCGAGGCCTCCCAGCAGGCGCGCAGGATCGGCCGGAACCGGGCCGCGCCGTCGTCGGCCAGCGCCTCGAACACCTCATCCAGCGACCGGAAGTAGTTGTAGAAGGTGCCGGAGGCGAGGCCGGTGCGGCGGATGATGTCGCGCACGGTCGCCGACTCGTGTCCGAGCTCGGCGAAGACCTCGCGCGCGGCGTCGAGAATGGCGCGGCGGTTGGCGAGCTTGGTCTGCTCGCGCTTGCCGGCCGAAAGAAGAACAACCTGACTCATCGCCACAAGGCTAACAGGTCGAACGCCCCTGCGGGAAGAGCGACGACGCGCGCTTTACCACGGCGAATAGCGGTCCATCCGGAATGAGGAAATCGTCCGGTCCATGCCGATCGAGCGCAGGTCCCGGATGTCGCGATCAACGTCGACGCAGCGGCCTTCGTAGTCGCTGTCGACGCAGATCGTCCAGCGCCCCTGGACCCTCAGGCTGCCGGCCGTGTCGTTGAACTCGCGCGGCAGGTTGCTGAAGTCGCTGTCGAAGGTGCGGGCGCGTCCGGTGAAGCCGGGGCCGTCGTAGAGCGTGATGCTGGCGCGGCCCGGATAACCGCCGCCGCCACCGGGGTAGCCGCCTCCACCGGGGTAGCCACCGCCGCCGCCGGGGTACCCGCCTCCCCCGCCCGACCGCAGCGAGCTGATCGTCCGGTCCATGCCGATCGAACGCAGGTCGCGAATGTTGCGGTCAAGCACGACGCAGCGGCCGCGATAGTCGCTGTCGACGCAGACCGTCCAGCGGCCATCGACGCGCGCGCTGCCGGCCGTGTCGTTGAACTCGCGGGGCAGGTTGCTGAAGTCGCTGTCGAAGGTGCGGGCGCGTCCGGTGAAGCCGGGACCGTCGTAAAGCGTGATGCTGGCGCGGCCGGGATAACCGCCGCCGCCGCCGGGATACCCGCCGCCACCGCCGGGATAGCCACCGCCGTCGCGGGTCAGGCGCATGGAGCTGATCGTCCGGTCCATGCCGATGGAGCGCAGGTCGCGGACATCGCGGTCAACGACGACGCAGCGACCGCGATAGTCGCTGTCGACGCAGACGCTCCAGGCGCCCTGAACGCGAACGCTGAGCGCCATGTCCGCATACTCGCGCGGCAGATTGGTGAAATCGCGGTCAAAGGTGACCGACCGTCCGGTGAAGTTCGGGCCTTCAAAGAAGGTGATCCGCGGCCGTCCGCCGCCCGGCTGGGCGATGGCGGTCGATGCGATCGCGACTGCCGCCGCCGCCACACCCATCAGAAGGGTCGTCTTCATGGCCCTGTTTCCTCTTCCCCGGCGCCGTTGCGGCGCTGTTACGCGACACCTCGCCGCACCCAGGCCCGGAGGTCAACCTAGTCTGGCTGAACGCCGCCTGAACGGGCGGGGGACAGACCACGTTGCTTCATCCGCCAGACCAGGACATCCAGGCGGTCCTGGCCGAAGAAGGGCTCGCCTTCAAAGACCATGGTCGGAACGCCCCAATGGCCGGCGGTCTCGAGCGCCTTCTGGTTTGCCTCGATGGCGGCGTCCAGTCGGTCGGCCTCGTCGCGGGCGGTCGCTTCCAGCACCTCCGGATCCAGTCCGGCGCGCTCGGCGGCCTTCGCCAGATGGTCGCCCTCGTGCCAGTTGTCGGTCGATCCCGACCAGATCAGCGACCCGACCTCGCTGATATAGGCCAGGCCCTTGCCGGCCTCGGCGGCGGCCTGGCCCATGCGGGTGACGCGATAGATGTAGGGCTGGTCGGCCGGCACCTCGCCGCTGGCGATGTCCATGACGATCGGGTCGGGCCGGGGCCAGCGGACCGGCGTGCCCTGCATCTGGGCCAGTCGAAAGATGTCCCGCGCCAGATACGGCGGCCACAACGGATTGACCCGCTTGAAGAACCCTTCGATCCGCACCGCGATCGGCAGAACCGGCCGGACGACGACCTCGAGGTCGTACTGCTCGCGCAAGGCGACCAGCTGCGGCGTGGCGAGGTAGGAGTATGGGCTTCTGAACGACCAGAACACATCGACGCTGAGAGTCACCCGCAGTCCTCCGATTTTCTTTAGTTACCCGTCGGTATAGAGCTAGGTTGCCGGGCAGGCGAGGGAGAAATCGATGCCTTCGGAGCCGAGGATGGAGACCAGGGCGCCCGGCCCGCGGGGCGATCGAGCGCGCGCGCGGCCGCGCGAGATCCTCAATGCTGCCCGCGACCTTTTCTCACGCAAGGGTTTCGAGGCCGCACGCATGGATGAGGTGGCGGCCGCCGTCGGTCTGACCAAGCCGGCCGTCTATCGCTATTTCCCCGGCAAAGACCGCCTGATCGAGGCGCTGCTGGAGCAGGATCTCGCCGTTCCCGGGCGGGCGATGAACGCCTGGGTCGCCGGGCATCCAGGGCCGATCGGCGACATGATCGAGGGCTTCTCCCAAAGGCTGGCCGCCACCCAGAGCCACGGACTGGCCCGCGGCTACCTGCTGCTGGCCATGGACGAATCCGGCCGCCGGCCCGAGATCGCCGGCTTTATCCGTCGCGAAATCCTCGAGCCGGGCCTGACGGCCCTCGGCGGCGCCTTCCAGCGCGCCATGGATCGCGGCGAACTCGCCGCCGGCCATGATCCCGAGTTCATCGCCCGGCTGTTCTTCGCGCCCTTCCTGCAGGCCACGCTCGGCACGGTCGGCTACGCCCTGCCGGTCGGCGACGAGGCCGAGATCGAACGCTACCGCCGCTTCCACGTCGCGGCGTTCCTGAGGGCGTTCGCGGTGTAGCTTCTCCCTTCCCCCTGGAGGGGGGAAGGGTCGGGGATGGGGGTGGAGTGCGTTCGGCTAGGTACTTGTCCGGCCGACTTCTTCGTCAATCATGGCTTGAGCACGGCTGCGCAACACTTCGCGACCCTCATCTGCCGTAGCCGTCGGCGCCCGAAAAACAGCAGGTCCCACCACGTCGCCCGACTCGGGAACCTCAGGAAACAGAAGGGCTTCCAAGCGGCCCGCCTTTCCGGTCGTCCAGACAATGCCGTAGCCGCGATAAACCTCGTCGACCTTGGCTAGCATCAACAAGTCTCCCGGTGCTTCGCTGCTTCGTTTCCAGCCAAGGGCGATTGAGGCAATCAATCACAGGCGCAGTTGGAGCGGAACGCACCTTCTTGCGAAGGCGCTGCGATCCCACCCCCATCCGACCTGCTTCGCAGGCCACCTTCCCCCCTCCAGGGGGAAGGAATCTAAGCCCCCACGGTCTCCGCCCGCGCCGCGACCGGCAGGCGGTTCCCCGCGGCCTTCGCCCGCTTCGCGCCCCGCTCGATCTCCTTCATCAGGTCGTGGCAGTAGATGCCGAAGTCGACCTGGATCGTGTGGCGCTTGGCCTCGTAGTACTGGGCGGTGTGGGTCTGCTCGTCCTTGACGATGACCTTCTCCATCTCCGCCGGCGGCGGCGGCAGGTACTGGCCGGTCAGGTAGGCTGCGACCAGCTTGCTCTGCTGCTCGGCGAAGTTCACCAGGGTCGGCAGCGGCTGGGCCAGCGCCATGTAGAACAGGTTCGGCACGCCCGGCTTCATCATGCGCTTGAACAGCGGCAGGCGGTGGTCGGCGTCCGGCACCAGGTCGGCGTCGTCGAAGAAGGGGAACTTCATGTCGTAGCCGGTGGCGAAGACGATGGCGTCGACCTGTTCGACGCTGTCATCGGCGAAGCGGACGGTCTTCCCCTCCAGCGCCTTGATCGCCGGCTTGAACTTCACGTCGCCGCAGCCGGCCCGGGTCAGGAACTCGCCGCTGACCGAGGGGTGGGCCTCCAGGGGCTCGTGGTCGGGCTTGGGAAGACCGTAGTCCTCCATGTTGCCCAGCGTCTTCTTGATGGTCTTGCGCGCCAGGCTCAGGCCCAGCTTGCGCGGGAACCAGTGCGGCATCGAGGCTTTGTCGGCCGGCTTGCCGTTCATGTACTTGGGCAGCACCCAGACCCCGCGCCGGGCCGAGACCCACAGGTTCTTGGCGATCGGCCGCTGCGACAGCTCGCTGGCGATATCCATCGCCGAGTTGCCCATCCCGACCACCACGATGTTCTTGCCACGCATGTCGACCGGATCGAACGGGTCGCCGTAGGCGTGACTGTGGAAGGCCGGGCCGTCGAACT
>JBIKTU010000088.1:0-7082 GCA_044347965.1 Caulobacter sp. | reverse complement strand
AGCCGGTGACCTCGAGCGGCGGCGCCCTGGGATCGCGCCCGAGGCGCTCGGCGGCCTCGGCGAACAGCGCGATCGGCGAGGAAAGACGGCGGGCGAACAGCCAGGCGACCGGCGCGACGATCAGCGTCGACAGGGCGATGGTCAGCAGGATGTGCGCTTGCCAGGGGGCCGGCCGCAACGAAGGTTTCGGCTGCACCACGCGCCAGCCGCCGTCCGGCTGGCGGACGCCGACCTTGAAGGGCGCGAAGATCACCCGCTCGTTCCAGGCACGCATCTCCGGCCGACGCCCGGCGCGGCTCTCGGGCCCGACCGTGGAGCCTCGCCGGTCAGAGGCCTCCCCGGATGAGGGCGGCGGTCCGGTGACCTCGGGGCCGGGTTCAGGAGCAGGTTGGCCGCCCCGGCCGGGTCCGCCCGGGCCGGGGCCGGGTACGGCGCGGAACTCGCCGGCCAGGGTCTGCAGCATCATCCGGCGCGGTCCGCCCTCGGTCTTGATGATGATGTCGGACACCGGGACGCCCAGGCTGAGCGCCAGCTGCTGGCGGAAGTCGTCCCGCCAACGGCCGCGTCGGGGCTGGCCTTCGTCCGGCGGACCGCGCCGGACCACAGAGACCAGCGCGCGGGCGTTCTCCACCTCGACCGGCTCTGTCGAGCGCAGGGCGCGAACGATATCGGAGAGCCGATAGACGTCGGGCTGAGGCGGCGGCACGGTGGTGATCAGCACCGCGACCACGACGTGGACCAGAACCGTGCTCAAAACGACCAGGCCAAGCACCTGGCCGAACAGCGGGGCGCCCCGGCCGAAGGTCTTCATGACTGGCGGACGACCCTGGGGGCGAACATGTAACCTTCGCTGCGGATCGTGCGGATGATCTCCACCCCGGCGCCGTCATCGAGCTTCTTGCGCAGTCGGCTGATCTGGACGTCGATGGCCCGGTCAAAGGCGTCGGTGTCGCGCCCGCGCGCCATGTCCAGAAGCTGATCCCGCGTCAGCACCCGCTGGGGACGTTCAACGAAGGCGCGGAGCAGCGAGAACTCGCCGCTGGACAGGTTGACGATCACGCCCTGGGGCGAGCGCAGTTCACGACGGACCAGATCCAGTCGCCAGCCGGCGAACTCGCAGGCGGCCGCGATGTGATCGTCGGCGCCGCGCGGCTCCTGGCGACGGCGCAGTACGGCGCGGACGCGGGCCAGCAGCTCGCGCGGATTGCAGGGCTTGGGCAGATAGTCGTCGGCGCCGAGCTCGAGCCCGACGATTCGGTCGGTCTCCTCGCCCATGGCCGACAGCATGACGATCCCCGGCGCGCCGGGCGCTCCGGAAAGGCGGCGGCAGATAGACAGTCCGTCCTCGCCCGGCATCATCACGTCCAGCACGATCAGGTCGACAACCATGTGCTGGAGCACCTGCTCCATGGCGCGACCGTCCGACGCCGTCTCGACCCGATAGCCGTGACGGATCAGGAAATCCGAAATGACGTCACGAATTCCCGGATCGTCATCGACGATCAGGATGCGGGCGCCGGACTCCTCGGCCATGGTCGCGGGTCTGTCCATCACCAGTTCCATGCCCGCCTTGTGCCGCCGCCAGATGGCAGGCGGATTTCACGGCTGAAACATAGCCGGTTGTCACATGTAGCGCTTGGGGACCGTGTCCCCGGCCAGGTCCGGCGCATTGTCAGCCCCCGCGCCCAGAACGACATCGGCCACGAAGGGGTTGGTCCGGCGTTCGGCGCCGAAGGTGCTCATCGGCCCGTGACCGGGCACAAAGGCGACGTCGTCGCCCAGCGGCCAGAGCTTGAGGGAAATCGAGTCGAGCAGTTGCTGGTGATTGCCGCGCGGAAAGTCGGTCCGGCCGATGGAGCCCTTGAACAGCACATCGCCCACCTGGGCGAAGCGGGACTCGCGATGGAAGAAGATCACATGGCCCGGGGTGTGGCCGGGGCAGTGGATGACCTCGAATTGCGTCTCGCCGAGGGTGACCACGTCGCCATCGCCCAGCCAGCGGTCGGGCGTGAAGCCGCGGGCGTCGGGGATGCCGTAGCGCGCGCCGCTCTCCTGGATCTGGTCGATCCAGAACTGGTCGTCGGGATGCGGCCCCTCGATGGGAACGCCGGTCAGCTCCTTGATCGCCGCCGTGCCGCCGGCGTGGTCCAGGTGGCCGTGGGTGATCCAGATCTTCTCCAGGGTCAGGCCGTACTGCTTCAGCGCCTGCATCAGCATCGGGACCTCGCCGCCCGGATCGATGATCGCGGCCTTCATTGTCTTCGTGCACCAGACGATGGTGCAGTTCTGCTGAAGCGGCGTCACGGGCGCCAGGATGGCGCGGATGGGCGGTTCGGGCTTGTCGGTCGCGGGCGTGCTCATGGGCCTATGATCGGTGTTCAGGCGTCAGGAATAAAGGGGGGGCGCCAAAGAAGAAGGCCCGGGATCGCTCCCGGGCCTCTCGGAAGTTCGTCAGGGACCGGTTCAGGTCAGTCCCTGATGTCGTCGACGCCACGACCCATCGCCTCGGCGGGGCTAGGCAGCGCCGAGTCCTCGGTGATGTCGATGCCCTTGGCCAGCTTGGAGTGCCAGAAGCCGTAGGCGATGTAGATCACCGCGCCGACGGCCGCGTAGCTGGCCAGCAGGATCAGCGGCAGCGGATTGTCGTCCATGGCGTGCTGGATCATCGGCTTGAAGTTCTGCCAGGCCAGGAACATGCAGGCGAGGATGCCCGCAACGGCCGTGGCGATGCCGCCGGGGACCCGGAACGGGCGCGGCAGGTCCGGGTGCTTGATCCGCAGGTAGATCACCGAAAGGCAGACAATCGAGAAGGCCACGGCCGTGCCCAGCGACACCAGGTCGCCCAGCAGGCTGATGGGCAGGAACGAGGCCGCCACCGCGATCAGGACGCCCAGCAGGATGGTGCCCATCCACGGGGTGAGGAAACGCGGGTGGATGGCGGCGAACACCTTCGGCAGCAGGCCGTCGCGGGCCATGGTGTAGAAGATGCGGGTCTGGCCGTAGACCAGCACCAGCATGACCGAGCTCAGGCCGGTAATGGCCCCGATCTTGATCATCAGGCTGATGGCGTTGAACGGCTGGCCGTCGGCGTTGTTGAACGGCAGGTTGGCCCATTCCAGACCCATGCGGTCGATGGCGACAGCAATGGGAGCGGGGCTGGCCAGGTCCTTGTAGGGCACCACGCCGGTCATGACCGCGGCGACGGCCATGTAGATGATGGTGCAGATCACCAGGGCGCCCAGGATGCCGATCGGCACGTCCTTGGACGGGTTCTTGGCTTCCGCCGCAGCCGTCGAGACCGCCTCGAAGCCGACGTAGGCGAAGAAGATGATCGCCGCGCCGCGGAAGATGCCGCCGACGCCGAACTCGCCGGGTTCGCCGGTGGCTTCAGGGATGAACGGGTGCCAGTTGGCCGGGTTGATGTAGGCGATGCCGACCGCGATGAAGGTCAGCAGCACGATCACCTTGATGACCACGATGATGTTGTTGACGTTGGCCGACTCGCTGACGCCGATGACCAGCAGCATGGTGACCATGCCGATGCCCAGGGCGGCGATGATGTTGAGGCCGCCGGTCAGCTGGAAGGCGACATTGCCGGCGTCGGTCGGAACGGCCTGGATCAGCGGCGTGCCCCACTGGGCCACCTCCTGACCGGCCACCGTTATCATCGGCAATACGACGCCGAAGTCCTTGAGAATACTGACGACATAGCCAGACCAGCCTACCGCGACGGTCGAGGCGGCGATGCCGTACTCCAGCACCAGCAGCCAGCCCATGATCCAGGCGAAGACCTCGCCCAGCGTACCGTAGGCGTAGGTATAGGCCGAGCCGGACACCGGCATGGTCGAGGCCAGTTCAGCGTAGCAGAGGCCGGCGAGGGCGCAGGCGATGCCCGCGACCACGAAGGACAGCATGATGGCCGGGCCGGCGTTGGCCGAGGCCACCTGGCCGGTCAGCACGAAGATGCCGGCGCCGATGATGGCGCCGACGCCCAGGCTGATCAGGTTGATAGGACCCAGCGAGCGCTTCAGTTCGCTCTTGGCCGCCTCCTTCTGGATGCTGGCGATGGATTTCTTCAGAAAGAATCTGTTTCCGCGTGGCGCGGCGTCTGCGGACATTGCGTCTCGCTCCCCCAAAGGCCGACGACCCCCGTCGGCGGAATTGAGCCGGACGTTAGGCAGCAAACAGGGTTCGCGCAACGCCTTCCGGTGACGGACCGCTTTCTACGCACTAGGACTGCGCCTGCATGCTGCCGATCGAGGAAATCCTGCCCCGTCTGAGGGCGACGCTGGCCGGGGGCGTTAACGCCGTGGTCGTCGCTCCGCCCGGCGCCGGCAAGACCACCCGCATTCCGCTGGCCTTGATGGATGAGTCATGGCTGGCCGGCCGCAAGCTCATCCTGCTCGAGCCCCGGCGCCTGGCCGCCCGGGCGGCGGCGGCGCGGATGGCTTCGACGCTGGGCGAGAATGTCGGCGAAACCGTGGGTTACCGCGTCCGGCTGCAGTCGAAGGTATCCGCCCGCACCCGGATCGAGGTCGTCACCGAGGGCGTGTTCACCCGCATGATCCAGGACGATCCGGCCCTGGAGGGCGTCGGGGCGGTCCTGTTCGACGAGTTCCACGAACGCAGCCTGGACGCCGACATGGGCCTGGCCTTCGCCCGCGACAGCCAGGGGCTGCTGCGCGAGGACCTGCGCATCCTGGTGATGTCGGCGACGCTTGACGGGGCGGCGGTGGCCCGGCTGCTGGACGACGCCCCGGTGATCGAGAGTCAGGGGCGGGCGTATCCTGTCGACACCCGCTATCTGGGCCGGGACCCCGCCAAACGACTGGAGGAGCAGGTCGCCCGCGCGGTTGACAAGGCGCTGGCCGAGGAAAACGGCAGTCTGTTGGTCTTCCTGCCGGGACAGGGCGAGATCCTGCGGACTCGCGACCTGATCGCCGAGCGGATGCGGCGTCCCGACGTCGATCTCGCGCCGCTCTACGGGGCCATGGAGGGACGCGATCAGGACCTGGCGATCAGCCCCTCGCCGCCGGGCCGCCGCAAGGTGGTGCTGGCCACCTCCATCGCCGAGACCAGCCTGACCATCGAGGGGGTGCGGGTGGTGATCGACGCCGGCGTCTCCCGCGTGCCCCGCTTTGATCCGGCCAGCGGCCTGACCCGGCTGGAGACGGTGCGGGTCTCGCGCGCCGCCGCCGACCAGCGCCGGGGCCGGGCCGGCCGCACCGAGCCGGGCGTCTGCTACCGCCTGTGGGAGGAGGCCGAGACCCGGGCGCTGACGCCGTTCAGTCGGCCGGAGATCCTGGAGACAGACCTGTCGGGCCTGGCCCTCGACCTGGCCCGCTGGGGCGCGCGGGACGCGTCGGGCCTGGGCTTTCTGGACCCGCCGCCATCGGCCGCCTTCGCCGAGGCGCGGGCGCTGCTGGTCCGCCTGCAGGCGCTGGACGGGCAGGGGGCGCTCACCGCCCACGGCAGGGCGCTGGCCGGCCTGCCCCTGCCGCCCCGGCTGGCCCATATGGTGGTGCGCGGCGCGGCCGGGGGGCAGGCGCTGCTGGCCGCCAGGATCGCCGCCCTGCTGACCGAGCGCGGGCTGGGCGGCCGCGCCACGCACCTGGGCCATCGGCTGGAAGCCTTCGACCGCGACCGCTCGCCCCGGGCCAACGACGCCCGCAAGCTGGTCGACCGCTGGGCCCGCGCCGCCGGCTCGCCGCCGAAGCAGCCGCCGCTCGATGAGGCGCTGCTGCTGGCGGAGGCCTTTCCCGAGCGGGTGGCGAAGGCCAGAGGCTCATCGGGCGAGTTCCAGCTGGCCACCGGTCGCGGCGCCCATGTCGAGGCGACCGATGTGCTGGCCCGCGAAAAATGGATCGCGGTCGGCGAGATGGGCGGCGGCGCGGCGCGCGACCGCATCCTGCTGGCCGCCCCGCTGGACGAGACGGCCCTGCGCGACGCGTTCGCCGACCGCCTGGTCCGCGAGGAGCGGCTGGAGATCGAGGCCGACGGCAAGGTGCGCGGCCGTCGCCTGCTCAAGCTGGACCGGCTCACCGTCGAGGATCGGGTGATCGAAAGGCCCGACCCGGAGATGATCGCCCGCGCCCTGGCCGACAAGGTGCGGCGGGAGGGGCTGGCGGCGCTAAAGCCCGGCGAGCGCACGCAGTCGCTGCTCGCCCGCGCCGGCTTCCTGCATGCCGGGCGGCCGGAACTCTGGCCGGACCTCTCGGCGGCGGCGCTGCTGGCCCGGCTGGACGACTGGCTGTCACCCCTGCTGGTCGGAAAGCGGTCGCTGGCCGAGCTGTCTGACGGCGCGGTGGCCGACGCCATCCGCACCCTGCTGCCCTGGGACCTGCAGCAGAAGCTGGAGGCCGAGGCCCCGGCCCGCTGGCAGGCCCCGACCGGCTCGAAGTTCCACATCGACTACGGCGCCGACGGCGGCCCCCGGGTCGAGGCGCGGGTGATGGAGCTCTATGGCCTGTCCGAGCACCCGACGGCGGCCGGCGTCCCGCTGACGCTGGCGCTGCTGTCGCCGGGCCACAAGCCGATCCAGATCACGAAGGACCTGCCCGGCTTCTGGCGCGGCACCTGGAAGGAGGTCCGCACCGAGATGAAGGGCCGCTATCCCCGCCACGTCTGGCCCGAGGAGCCGTGGCTCGCCCAGGCGACGACCCGGGCGAAGCCGAGGGGGACGTGACCGAGCGGAGGTCCGCTATAGACCCTTAGCGGACATGTCGATGGACCGTTCGGTGCTTGTTATAGTGAGCCTCGGACACTGCCCCAGAACAGCGGTCGATAAGTAGTTATAAGCTGCCCGCCGCCCCTGTGGCTAACGAACTGACCTAGTGGAGACCATCTGATGAGCGTCGACAGCGCCTTGATCGTTCGCAAGGCCGTCCTGCCCACGGCGGCCCAGTTGACCGCCGACATTGCGGAAACCGGCGTAGCCGTGGCCTTCCCCGCGGATTTCGCTCTCGACCAGAACGTGGAAGGCTGGTTGCCGGTGACCGTCGATGGTGAGCTGAGCGGCTTCAACTACGGCGTCCAGCCGCTGGTCGAGATCGACCCGGCCGAACTGCCCGCTGGTGTGGCCG
>JBIKTU010000087.1:0-7086 GCA_044347965.1 Caulobacter sp. | reverse complement strand
TGATGGCGCCCTTGGCGGACCTGTCAGGCGTTTCGCGGCAGACGGCTGTGCTGGCGTTCCAGCTGGGTGACGGGCTGACCAACATCATCGCGCCGACCTCGGCCTCCCTGATGGGATGTCTGGCGGCGGGGCGGCTCGGCTTTTCCACCTGGCTTACGTTCATCTGGCGTCCGCTCGCGGGCTTCCTGCTGCTTGCGGCGGCCTTCGTTCTCCTCGCGCAGGGGCTGGGCTACCAATGAAGGGGCTCCTGATCGGACTTGGTCTCGCCGCGCTGGCGGCGGGACCGGCCGTGGCGGAGACCGGGCGCCTGGTGATAGCCGGTGGCGCGGTGGATCCGGCCAACGACGCTCTGTACGGCGCCTTTATCGCCGAGGCGGCGCGTCACGCCCCTGACCCTCGCACGCCCCGTTTCGTGATCGTGCCGACCGGCTCCGCCGAGCCAGGCGGATCCGCGGAGGCCATGATCGGTCACCTCGTCCGCCGGGGCGTGCCGCGCGAGGCGATCACCGTCGCCGAGATCGCGATGGTTGATGATCCGGAGACGGGGGCGGTCGACGAGTCCCGATGGCGCGACGGGGCCTATGCGACCAGCGAGGTCGCCAAGCTCGGCGCGGCCGACGGCGTGTGGTTCGTCGGCGGCGATCAATCCAGGATCACCGCGACCCTGAAGACCCGGGACGGTGGCGACACCCCGTTCCTGGCGCGGCTTCGCGCGCGATGGAGCGCCGGCGCGGCGATCGGCGGCACCAGCGCGGGCGCGGCCATGATGAGCCGACCGATGATCGTCGCAGGCGATAGTCCCGCCGCTGTCGTGTTGCCCCTGGGCGGGCCGGCGGGGCCTCTGGGCGAGCCGCTCTCCATGGGCGAAGGCCTTGGCTTTTTCGCGTTCGGGCTCGTCGACCAGCATTTCGACCGCCGCCAGCGCCTTGGACGTCTGGCGCGAGCGCTGGGCGCCCTCGCCCCCTCCGAACGGCTGGGCTTCGGGATCGACGAGAACACCGCCCTGGTGGTCGACCCGGACGGACGCGTGGCCCGCGTCGTCGGCGCCGGCGCGGTGACCGTGCTGGACGCCCGGGAGACAGAGCCGCCGGGGCATCAGCCCTTCGCCCTGCGGAGCGGGACTCTGACCATGCTTTCCGACGGCGACGTGATCGATCTTCAGTCGCTGCGGGTGACGCCGTCTCCTGAGAAGTCCCTTACCGCGACGCCGCCGTCCAGGGGGGGCCGGCGGGAGGCGGTTCTGGCGCAAAAGCTGCTCGTGCTGCCGTCAGGCGCCGCTCACCGGGAGACTGTCCGGATCGGGGAGGAGGCTCTTGTCGACTTCAGTTTCACCCGAACCGCGAGCACCAGGGTGTTCGTCAGGCCGGAAGCACCTTACCGATCGGGCGTTACGCTCATTGACGTGCAGGTCTCGATCACGTCGCACGTCCGACCCAAAGAACCGCAAGGCCGACCATGACCGATGTGCCCTATGTAATCGCTCTGCATGGCGGAGCGGGCGTGATCCCCGGGCGGGACTATGGTCGCGCGCTCGACCACCTTCGCGATCTCGCCGCGCGCATGTCATCTGAACTCGCAGTCGGGCTCGCCGCGATCGACGCGGTGGAGATCGCCGTGGCGGAAATGGAGGACAGCGGTCTCTTCGTCGCCGGGCGTGGCTCGGCCCCCAACGCCGCCGGCGTGGTCGAAATGGACGCCTCGATCATGGACGGCGCCCGCCACAGAGCCGGCGCGGTCTGCGCCCTGCAAGGCGTCGCCAGTCCAGTGGGCGCGGCACGCCAGGTGCTCGAGGCTACGCCGCACGTTCTGCTGGCTGGAGAGGGGGCCGGTCTGTTCGCCCGTGAGCGAGGTCTGCCGCTGATCGGGGATCCGGCGAGCTTCTATCGCACGCCCGTCGGCCTGACCCAGGAAGATATCGACGCCGAGGCTGCCGCCCTGGCGCACGGCACGGTGGGCGCCGTGGCCCTTGATCGGCAGGGCGCCCTGGCTGCGGCGACCTCCACGGGCGGGGTCTTCGGCAAGCGACCCGGACGGGTTGGCGACACACCGCTGCCCGGCGCGGGCGTATGGGCTGATGGCGAGGTCGCCGTGTCCTGCACCGGCGTCGGCGAGTACTTCATCCTGGGCGCAACGGCCTACGATGTCACCGCCCGCCTTCGCTACGGCGGGCAATCGCTGGACGAGGCCTGTCAGGGCGCGATCGCCCGGATCGGCGAACTGGGCGGGGACGGCGGCCTCATCGCCGTGAACCGACAAGGCCGCGTCAGTTTCCAGTTCAATTCACCAGGCCTGAAGCGCGCGGTGGCCGGCGCCGGACAGGTCGCGATGGCGATGATCTAGGCGGTCACCGGGCCGCCTCCAGCAGGTTGTACGTCGCTCCAGGCCTCGCCCCGCGCGGTGAGCCAGTAAAGCACCGGTGTGGCGATGCGGCTGAGCAGGGTCGAGGAGATGAGCCCGCCGATGATGGCGATGGCCAGCGGGGAGTAGAGGCCGGAGCGTTCGAGCGCCAGGGGGATCAACCCGCCGATCGCCGTGACGCTGGTCAGCAGAACCGGCAGGAAGCGCACCTCGCCCGCCCGTTCGATGGCCTCGCGCAACGGCATGCCCTGGCGGCGAAGCTGCTCCGTGAAGTCGACCAGCAGGATCGAGTTTTTGATCTCGATGCCGATCAGGGCGATGATGCCGATCACCGCCGTGAACGACAGGGAATTGCCGGTCACCGCCAGGGCCGCGACCGCGCCGAACAGGCCCAGCGGGATGATGCCGGCCACGACCAGCGCGCTCTTGAACCGCCCGAACTCCAGCACCAGCACCGCCAGGATGCCGAAGATGGCGATCATGATGGCCGCTCCCAATCCGGCGAAGCTCTCGGACTGGGCCTCGGCCTGGCCCCCGAAGGAAAGCCGATAGCCGGGCGGCAGCTCCAGATCGTCCAGCCGCTCCCGGGCGGCGTCGGTCACGGCGGAGGTCAGTGCGCCGGATGCAACATAGGCTGTCACCGTCACGGTGCGCTCCCGGTCAAACCGGTCGATGCGGGCCGGGCTCACCGTCGGTCGCGGATCGGCCAGGGTCGATAGCGGCGTCGTCCCGCCGTCGGCGGTGGGGACGTAGATGGCGCCCAGGGCCGCCAGGTCGTTCCGGTCTCCGCCGGCGAGGCTGCGCATGGGCAGACGCACCCGGACGGCATAGTCATCGCCGTCATCGTCGCGGAAGCGCGCCGCCGCCTCGCCCGACAGCGCAAGACGCACGGTGCGACGGGCCACGCCTGGGGCGACCCCCAGGGCGGCGGCCTTGGCCTCGTCGAGACCGAGGTCGAGATCGGTGCGGTCAACCCGCAGGGGATTGTTGATGTCCCGGGCCCCGGGCGTGGCCTTCAGCGCCGTCTCGACCCGCGCCGCGGCGGCCTTCAGCACGCCAAGGTCCTCGCCGGTCAGACGCACGGCGATCGGCGCCTCGACCGGCGGTCCGTTCTCGAACAGAACCACCGTGATCCGGGCGCCCGGATAGCGCGCGAACGCTTCGCGCAGCTCTTCAATGACCTTTTCGCTGCGGCCGGGATGCCAGGCTTTCAGCCCGGCGTAGACTTCGGCGAAGCTGTTGCTGTGCTCGCGCTGCTGCTGATTGTAGAAGATCTGCGGATTGCCACGGCCGAGGTTGGCGGCGCGCCAGGCGACATCCGGCTGCCGGGCAAGGGTCCGGTCGACGAAACGCAGGGCCTGGTCGGTGCGGGCGAGGGCCGCGCCCTCGGGCAGCTCGATCCTGACCAGGAACTGCGGCGTCTCCGCAGGAGGAAACAGACTGGATCCGATGGCCCGCAGCATCGGAATTGCCGTCAGGCAGAGCGCCAGGATCAGCACGGTGGTGAGGATCGGCCGGGCGAGCCCCCAATGCAGAACAGGCGCATAGAACCTCTGGATGCCGCCGTTGACGGCCCGCAGAAGGGCGTTGCCCTCGGGGTCTTCGTGGCGCGACAGAACCCGGCTGGCCAGGAACGGAATGATCGTCAGGGCCACGACCAGCGAAGCCGCGACCGTCACCAGGACGGTCACTGGCAGTGAGCGAACGTAGGCGCCGGCGCCGCCGGGCAGGGCCATCAGCGGCAGGAAGGCCAGCATCAGGGCCGCCGTACAGCCAAGGACCGGCAAGCTGATCTGCCGGGCCCCGTTGACTGCGGCGCTGACCCGATCCTCCCCTTCGCGCATGCGGCGGGCGATGTTCTCGACGACCACGATGCTGTCATCGACCAGCAGCCCAAGGGACAGCACGAAGCCGGCGATCGACAGCTGGTTCAGGGTGAAGCCGAACGCCTGCAGCAGCGACAGCCCGATCAGCAGCGAGAGGGGAATCGACATCATCACCACCAGCCCGGCGCGCAGGCCCAGCGGCAGCAGGGTGATCAGCACCAGGCCCAGCGCTATGCCGAAATCGCGGAAGAGCTTCCCGAGGCGGTGATCGACATTCTCCGACTGGAAGAAGGCGCGCTCCAGCCGCACCCCGGCCGGCAAGATCCGCTCCTCTTCGTCAAGGGCGGCGCGCAACGCCTTGGTGATACGGCCGATATCCTCGCCGTCCTTCTGGGTGACCGTGACGAACACCGCCCGCTTGCCGTTGAATCGCGCCAGGTGGGTCGGCTCGTCCTGGGCCCAGGCCACCTCGGCCACGTCCCGCACCCGCACCACCTGTCCATCCAGGCTTCGGACCGTGGTGTCGGCCACCGCCTCCAGGCTGTTGAAGGCCCCGCCGGTCTTGACGTTGAAGCGACGGTCGCCGGCCTGCACCGCACCGACCGGCGCCTCGGCGCCCTGGGCGCGCAAGGCGTCAGTGACCGCGGTGGCGGGAAGTCGCAGGGCCGCCAGCCGCGCCAGGTCCAGCGATACCCTGACCTCCGACGGCGGAACGCCCCAGTAGCGGGCCTGCCGAACGCCGGGCACCCGGGCCAGCCGCTCCCGCAGACGGTCGGCCGCCTTCTCGAGGCGGCGCATGGGCAGGGTTTCGCTGACCAGGGCGACCTGGACGATGGCCACCTCGGTGGTGCGGGCCCGGCGAACCTCCAGCCGGGCCAGACCGTCAGGCAGGCTCCCGCGCAGGGCGTTCACCTCCCGGACCACCTCGTCGTACTTGCGCTCGGGATCTGTGTCCCAGCCGAACTCGGTGACGATCACGGCGGCGCCGTCCTGGCTGGTCGACTCGATCGACGTGACCGAGTCCAGGCCGTCTATGGCCTCCTCGATCGGATCGGCGACCAGCCGTTCCATCTCCGCCGGCTCGGCGCCGGGCAGCACGGCCTGGACGATGACGAGGGGCAGCGGAAAATGCGGATCTTCGGAACGGGGCGTCGACAGGAAGGCGTTCACGCCGAGCGCCGCCAGCAAGGCGAAGGCGACCAGCGTGAACTGCCAGCGGCGGACCGCGAAGCCGGCCGGATCGAAGCTCATCGGACCGCGCCCGCCATCGCCGCAGTGTCGGCGGTGCGCACGCGCTCGCCGTCGGACACGAAACCGGCGCCGGCGGTGACCACCCGGTCCGTGGGCGCCAGGCCAGTGACCCGGGCGAAGTCGCCGTCGAACCCGTGGAAGCGTACGGCGACGCGCCGCACGCGGTCACCCTGCAGGCGGAAGACGAACGCCTGGTCCCCCTGCGCTTCAAGGATCGCCTCGGCCGGCACGCTGAGCACCGCCACCGGGGCGGCCGGGCCGGTTCCGCCAGGAAGCGGTCCAAATCTGGCCTTGGCCGTCAGTCCGCTGCGCATGTTCGGGCGTGAGGGCGCCTCGACCTCGACGACTACGGCGCCCGTGCGTGGAGAGGCGGCCTGGCCGACCTTCACCACCCGGCCGATCAGGGTCTCGCCGGGCAGCCCGTCGACTGTGATCTCCACGGGTTGGCCATCAGCGATACGAACCAGGTCGCGGTCAGCCACGGGCACGCGCAGGACGAGCGGGCTGGCCAGATCGGCGATCCGGAGCACCGCCTGGCCGGGCTGCACGACTTCGCCCCGCTGGGCCAGTCGCTCCAGCACCACGCCGCCGGCGGGCGCCGAAAGGCTGGCCCATCGGCGGTCGAAGACAGCGGAGTCATAGGCGGCCTGGGCTGACTTCAGGGCGCTGCGGCGATCATCGATGCGCTGCTGGCTGACATAGCCCTGTGTGAACAGGGTTTCGTCCCGGCGCAGGTCGCGACGGACCCGCTCGAGGTCGGCCTCGACCTGGGTCCGCCGGGCCTCGACGCCCGTCGGATCAATGCGCGCCAGTGATTGACCGGCCGCGACCGTATCGCCCGCGTCGACCACCAGGTCGGTGATCACGCCCGCGGTCCGGAATGACAGGGTCATCTCCCGTCGCCGCGCCAGGGTCCCCGAGAGGAGCAAACCTCGATCGGCCGCCGTCGCCACCGCGGCGGTCTCAACCACGGCGATCGCGGGTTCCGTTGGCGGCGCCTTGGCGGGCCCGCAACTCGCCAGAAGCGCGGCCACAGGTCCGGCGACCAAGGCTGGCCAAGTCCTCCGCAACGGTATCACGCCTGTCCCCAGCATCGTTGATCAGTGATAAGTGATCACTGATCAACGGGATGCTTTTGTCAAGCGCCGGTCTGGGGTAAGCAATGGTCATGGCGATGACGGTACGATCCGTGCGCAAGGCCAAGGGCCATGGCGCAGAGCGGCGCCAGGAGATCCTGGACGCGGCCCTCATGCTGTTCGCCCAACGCGGCATCCTGGCGGTGTCGACCCGCGATATCGCGGCGGCGACCGGCATCTCCCAGCCCGCGCTCTACGCCTACTTCCGCACCCGTGACGAGATAACCGCAGTCCTGTGCGAGCAGGCCTTTCTGGATCTGCGGACCCGAATCCTGGCGGCCGCGGACCACCAGATGCCGACCCGGGCCAGCTTCATGAGCATGTGCCAGGTCTATATCGACTTCGGGCTGCAGCAACCCGACGCCTATCGGGTCGCCTTCATGCTCGAAAAAGGCGGCTCCGAGCCCCAGGAGACCAAGGCCCGAGTCATCGCGGCAGGGGTGGAAACCTTCGAGTGCTTCCACGGCCAGGTCGCCCGGTTCGTCGCAGCCGGCTTGACCCGGCCCGGCGAGGCC